>NZ_JBEXCV010000058.1:0-49277 GCF_040605455.1 Embleya sp. NPDC005575
AGGGCCGCCCAGGCTGCGGCCGCCGGATTGGCGGGTGGCGCGGGCGGTGCCGGCGGGCGCGGCCCGAGCGCCTTGCGGGGCAGCGCGATCCCGGGCAACTTGCGGGGCGGCGTGGCCATTGGGTCTCCCAGGCTTGCGGTTGCGTCTTGGTCGGGGCGCATGCGCCCGCTGCTCGGGCCACCGGGCGGGTTGGGAACGGAGGTTGCCGTCGCGCGGGCAACGCCCCGGCCCACGGCGGCCGTTCGAGAAGATCGGTGCAGGCGATCCAACGGAGCGCCCACGTCGGGCCCGCCCCTCGCCCGGCTCGCCGTGTCCCCCACGGCGCGGACGGCCGCGGACCCGGTCCCTAGTCCGCGACCATCCGGACCGCGCCCGGGATGTACTCGCGTTGGCGGACCACGCGGTACCAGCCCTTGGGGAGGTCGATCGTGGCGTGTTCCTCGTGCACGATGCGGGTGGCCTCGTCCAGGTGCAGGTGGCCGATCAGCATCGGTTCCGGCGCCAGGTAGAGCGTGCCCTCGCCGACGACCGCGTGGGCGTGCCCGGTGGCCTCACCGAGGGCCAGCACCAGCCGGCCGCGCGCGTCCCGGGGCTTGGTCGGCAGCGTCTTGACGCCGGTCGGCACGGTCCGCTCACCGATCGGCTGCAACAGGATGTCGCCCTGACGAAACACGGCGAACCTCCATCGAATAGTCGAATGACGGTGGCTCAACCCCACCGCCGCATACGCTAGCCACCCCGACCGACAACCGGCTCCGACCCACGACACCCTCCGGATACCCGCCGTCCGCACCGCTCACCGGCTTCTCGACGCGCGAGCACCGCGAGAAGGCCGAGGTGGAACGAACGGCCGAGTCCGCCGAGTCCGCCGGTGCGGTGTGGGCGTCGAACGCCAGGCGGCAGCGCCCGATTCGCGCACCGAACCGTCGGCTCGACCCGAGCCCGAACCGAGTGCGCGACCGCGCCGCCGGAGCAACGCACCCGGCGACGCCCGGCAGGCACCCGGTGTCGAGGACCGGGCGACCCCGGCCCCCACTCCCATCGGAGTCCGACTCCCGGCACGCCACGCCCAAGAGCGCCGCGGCCCCATGCCGAAGCTCCCTCAGTAGCCCGCCGGTCGCACCAGTCCGGTCTCGTAGGCGTACACCGCGGCCTGGGTTCGGTCGCGCAGGCCCAGTTTGAGCAGGATGCGGCCGACGTGGGTCTTCACCGTCTGCTCGGCCACCACCAGGCGGGCGGCGATCTCCGCGTTGGACAGGCCCTGGGCGATCAGGGACAGCACCTCGGTCTCGCGTTCGGTGAGGTCGCCGACGCGCTCCTTGAGCGGGGCCCGCGGGGCGCCGGCCAGGCGGGAGAACTCGCCGATCAGGCGTTTGGTCAGGTTCGGCGCGAGCAACGCGTCGCCGGCCGCCACCACTCGTACCGCGTGCGCGAGTTCCTCGGCCGAGGCGTCCTTGAGCAGGAAGCCGGACGCGCCCGCGCGAAGCGCCTCGTACACGTATTCGTCCAGGTCGAACGTGGTCAGCACGAGCACCTTGGTCACCGCGTCGGCGGGGCCGGTGATCCGCCCGGTGGCCTCGATGCCGCCGAGCCGAGGCATCCGGATGTCCATCAGCACCACGTCGGGCGCGAGTTCGGCCACCTGCTCGACCGCGTCGAGGCCGTCCACGGCCTGCCCGACCACCTCGATGTCGGGCTCGGCGTTCAGCAGTACGGTGAAGCCCTGCCGGACCATCACCTGGTCGTCGGCGATCAACACCCGGATGGTCACGAATCGTCCCCCAACGGAAGCCTGGCCACTACCTCGTAACCGCCGCCGGGAATCGGCCCGTCGGCGAAATCGCCACCCAGCATGGCGACCCGCTCGCGCATCCCGAGCACCCCGTGCCCGCCACCCGGCCGGGTGGGCGCGTCGGCCGCCTCGGCCGCGGTGTTGGCGATCCGGATGGCCAGGCCGGTCGCCTGATATCCCAGCTCCACTCGAATCACGGCTCCCGGCGCGTGCCGCAACACGTTGCTGAGCGCCTCCTGCACGATTCGGAACGCGGACAACTCGACCCCGGGCGGCAGTGCCCGCCGCTCGCCGGTGATCCGGGTGTCGACCTCCACACCCGCGCCGCGCACGTTGTCGACCAACTCGTCCAGCCGGTCCAGGGTGGGCTGCGGGGCGTGCCGCACGGCCTCGGACAGCTCGTCCTCGGAGCGCAGCACGCCCAGCACCCGGCGCAGTTCGGCGAGTGCGTCGACCGCGTTCGCTCGGATGCCGATCAGGTTCTCCTTGAGCGCGTCCGAGGGGTTGTCCACCAGGTGCGGCGCGACCTGGGCCTGGATGGAGATCACCGACATGTGGTGGGCGACCACGTCGTGCAGTTCGCGGGCGATCCGGGTGCGTTCCTCCAGAAGCGTGCGCCGGGCCCGTTCCTCGGCGGTGAGTTCGGACTGGACCACCAACTCCCTCCGGGCCTGCCGCCGGCCGCGCAGTGAGGCGCCCACCACCGCCGCGATGGTCAGCATCACCCCGGCCGAATCCAGATCGAACCTGCGCATGGGGGAGAAGAACGTGACGTGCAGCAGCAGCCCGGTCAGCAGGCTGATCGCCAGCACCTCGACCGTGACGCGCGGCCGGGCCCGCAGCGCGACCAGGAACACCGACGCGGCGTGCAGCGCGATCCCGGTAACGGTCCACGGGTACATCTGCGGGGCGTGCGGGTTCGCCATCAGCGCGATGACGACCATGGCCACGGTCACCACCCACCACGCCTGCACCGGCCGGAACATCGCGGCCACGATTGCCGCCGCCTGGATCCCGCCGAACAGTACCCCGGCCCACTGGCCCAGGCCGTACTGCCAGACGAGCTGATTGATGTTGACCACGCCGGCCGGGACCGCCAGGAACACCAACAACACCGCGGACGCGGGCTGCCAGTCCCGCCAGCCGCGCGGCAGCGGGTCGGGTGTGGCCGTCCACAGGTCCGCGCGCAGCGTACGCGCCAAGGCGCGCACCGCCGTCCCGATCCGGTTCCCACCCTCCCCTTGCACAAGATCAACTCTAGGCACGCCGCACCTCCGCCGTCCGGGCAGGCTCCGAGCGCGCCCCCCGGCACCGACGCTAGGTGCCGTCCCCACCCGCCGACGTCCCACCCGGGGGCTCATCCGCCGGGTAGCTCCGAGGTACTACGGGTATCAGGCCGCCAACCCGCCACCGCGGGTATCGGGGCGCCGACCCGCACGCTCCACCCGGGCAGCCCGACCCACCCGCGCCGCCGGCGAGGTGGCCGGACCGGGTTGGCGTGCCCCCGCCGTCAGCTGCGCTCCTTGACCCCCGCCAACATGCCCTCGATCCGATCCGGCGGCCCGGGCCGGGAGAAGTACCAGCCCTGCCCGGCGTCACAGCCGATCGCCCGCAGCCGCTCCGCCTGGACCGCCGTCTCGATGCCCTCGGCGGTCACCGTCAGGCCGATCGCGTGCGCCAGTTCGACCAGCGAGGCGACGATCCGGCCGTCCACCGGATCGGAGTCGCCGGGTTGGCGCAGGCCCTCGACGAAGGAGCCGGCGATCTTCAGCTCGCAGACCGGCAGCCGGCGCAGATAGGCCAGGTTCGAGTAGCCGGTGCCGAAGTCGTCGATCGCGATCCGGATGCCCATCGCGGCCAGTTCGCGCAGCCGCTCCAGCGGACCACCGTCGGTCGACATGATCTGACTTTCGGTCAGCTCGAATTGCAGCCGACCCGGATCCAGGCCCGTCTCGGCCAGCACCCGCTCCACTTGGCGCACCAGACCCGGCTCGCGGCACTGGCGTTCGGCCAGGTTGACGCTGATGAAGGGCGCGCCGTCCGGCTCCAGATCCTGCCAGCGGCGAGCCTCGCGGCACGCCTGCTCCAGCACGTGCATGCCCAGCGGCACGATCAGCCCGGTTTCCTCGGCCAGCCCGATGAAGCGGTCCGGGCCGACCAGGCCGTTGCGCGGATGGCGCCAGCGCACCAGCGCCTCGACGCCGAGCACGCCGCCGTCGGCGAGCGAGACGAGCGGCTGGTAGTCGACGTAGAACTCGCCGTGGTGCAGCGCGGCGGGCATCTCCGCGGACAGCGTGTAGCGGGCCACCTCGCGGTCGTTGCGGTCGGTGTCGAACACCGTCCAGCGCCCGCGCCCGTCGGACTTGGCCCAGTAGAGCGTTATGTCGGCCGCGCGCAGCGTGTCCGCCGGACTGGTGCCGGCCACCGGTCGCTCGACGATGCCGATGCTCGCGGTGACCGTCAGGTCGTGGCCGCGGATCCGGAACGGCTCGCGCAGTGCGGCGAACACGCCGTCGGCCAGCGCCACCACCTGCCCGGTGCCGGTGGAGTGCTCGACCAGGATGACGAACTCGTCGCCGCCCATCCGGGCCATCAGGTGCCCGGCCTGGCCCGCGTACCGGCTCAGCCGCCGGGCGACCGCGACCAGCAACTGGTCGCCCACGTCGTGCCCGAGGCTGTCGTTGACCACCTTGAACCCGTCCAGGTCCAGATAGCACAGCCCGACCCGGTCACCGGGGCCCGGGTGTTCGAAGGCCGCGGTCAGCCGCTCGACGAACAGCGCGCGGTTGGGCAGTCCGGTGAGCTGGTCGTGCATCGCCTGGTGGCGTAGCCGGGTGTGCAGGCGATGCCGGTCGGTGACGTCCTCCAGCATGCAGACCTGGTACTCGGGGCTGCCCTTGGAGTCGCGGACCAGGGACAACGACAGATGTGTCCACAGCGTCTCGCCGTCGGCCTTCTCGAACTGCTTCTCGAGCGCGAAGTGGTCGCGTTCGCCGGTGATCAACTCGTCGTAGAGCTTCCACATGTGGTCGGTGTCGCCGTCGTGCATGAAGTCGCGGACCTGCCGCTTGCACATCTCCTCGACGCTGGCCGCGAACATCGTGGTCATCGCCTGGTTGACGTCGATCACGTTGCCGTCGACGTCGCCGATCCCGATGCCGATCGCGGCCTGGTCGAAAACCGCCCGAAAGCGCGCTTCACTCGTGTGCAGTGCGTGCTCGGCGCTGTCCCGCGCGACCAGGACGGCGGCGTGGATGGCCTCCTGCTCGTCCAGGGTCCGCCGGCGCAGCGCCTCCGCGTAGCCTGCCGCGAGGGCGCCCATCAGCGCGGCGATCCGCTCCAGGTACGCGTCGGGGTCCCGGCCGCGGCCGACCGCCTCGCGGCACAGGATGGGCCACCACGGGCCGACCAGGCCCAGCGTGCGCTCCAGCGTGCCGCTGCCGGTGAAGTGTTCGCCGACGAGGGACGCGCCCACCTCGCGCGCGGCGGCCGGGTCGAACGGCTCGGTGCGCAGCGCCTGCGCCAGGCGCGCGGCCTGCTCGCGCAGGTATTGCTCGATCTCGGCACCGCTCAACGGGACGAAGCTGGTGCCCTCGATGGTGCGGGCCCAGTCGCGGGCGAACCGGCTCAGCGATGCCCTGGCCCCGTCGGCCCGCGCGTCGTCCGTACCGCCGTTCACCCTGCGCTCCCCACGGTGGTCCGGGCGCACATGCCGGCCCCCCGGCACGCCTGGCCCCACGCTGTGCCCGGCGCCCACGATGGTCGATCCACCGCCCCACCTTTCCTCCTCGGGGGCGATCCGTCACCGTGCAATGTCGGTGCGGTCGCCGCTCGGACGAGCCGGCCACAATCCCCAGCGGCCGTGTGAACGAGCCACATCACCCGTTATCACCCGTTCGGACGAGCCGGTTGGTACCTCCGGTGTGTCCCGATGATCGCGTGATCATCGTCGACGGTATCCGCCGCGGCGCGGAAACGTCTTGCAGTTGGACGCGGCGCGAGGAGCATCACTCCGGAGAGGGACAGGTGGTGCGCGCGGGTCCGTACCGAATTGTGGCGTACGCCCTCGCACTCCGGCGCACGCAGGGCTCCCCACGCGACGACTGACGGACCATCAGGTTGCCGCCCCCGGGCAACGGTACGCTCTACCGGCTCTCGTCGGCGAGGTGGGGCGCCGTCGCCGCGGGTGAACCGTGGGCTCCCGGAGTGGACGATATGGTCCCGACGTTGGTCGAACTTGCGGTCGCGGACGCGTACGGAGCCGGTTTCGAGTACGCGGATCGACCGTTCGTCGTGCGAGGCAACACGCTCGCCGGTTATGTGCAGCATCCTCGTCATCGTGACGTGCCGCCCGGCCGATATACCGACGACACGCAGATGAGTATCGCGGTCGCCGAATGGTTGCTCGGCGACGATCAAGGGATACCGGCGCTCGCGGACCTTTTCGTGCGGGCGTACGAGCGCGACGCGCGCGCCGGATACGCGCGGGGATTTCGGGGCGTATTGGAGGAAGTCGCCGACGGCACGGAGTTGCCGGAGGTGTTGCGACCGGAGAGCGACATGAGCGGCGCGGCGGGCATGGACAGCACCCGCGCGGCGATCACCGCGCCGGCCGCGCACACCGGCACGGCCGCGCTGTCGAAGGCGTGCGTGGCGTACACCGGCGACGTGGACAGGGTGGCCACCATCGCGTTGGCGGTGGCGAGTTGCTCGGCGGAGTACACCCAGGACCTGTCGCCCGCGCTGCCGGCGGGGCCGGCGAACGGGCCGTAAGGGCGGGACCATCTCGCGGGCCTGGACGCGCGATTGACGGCCCGGTTCGGCTGAGCCGTCCCGATCGGCGGGGTTCGGTGCCGTCACGCCGGTGAAAGGCCGGTGAAAGATCCGGGCCGGGACGCCCGAAGGGGTGGATCGACGAAACACGAGAGGCCCCCCGGCGGACCGGGGGGCCTCTCGCTTGCCTGGAGCCCCAATACGGAATCGAACCGTAGACCTTCTCCTTACCATGGAGACGCTCTACCGACTGAGCTATTGGGGCCTGCGCGGCGAAAACTTACCGGATCCGCGTTCGGTTCGCCAACTTGATCCACGAGTGGGCCCGAGGCGCCTTCGCCGACCGGCGCTCACCACTCGCCGGGGCTCATCGTGAAGTGCGCGTACGGGACCGTCCACACCACCTCGCGGCCGGCCTCCGCGCGCTCGTCGTAGGCGGTGCCGTGGTCGCCGGTGACGATCGCGAAGCAGGGCCTGCGGCAGCTCATCGCGCGAAACAGCCGGCCGATGTGCCGGTCCACGTACTCCAGCGCGGCGGCGTGGGTGTCGAGGTTGTCGCCGTCGGCGGCGGTGGCGCCCGGGGTGTGGAACCAGTTCGGCCGGCCGATGGCGGCGACATCGACGAGCAGGAAGAGCCGGCGGTCCGGGTCGAGGCCGCCGACCACCAGTTCGGCACGGGCGACCTGGGCCTCGAACGAGATCGGTGAGGTGACGCCGAGTTCGGGGTCCCAGTGGCTCTCGGCGAACATCCCCGGCAGCACCGAGTCGAGCGCGCCCTGCTTGTCGAAGCAGCCGACACCGCCGATGCAGGCGGTGTGATAGCCCGCCTTGGTCAGCGCGCTGGGCAGGTCCGGGGTGTCGAACAGCCACGTGTGCGCGTTCGTGGACTCGGTGTCGCCGAGCCGGGCGGCGAACAGGCGCGGATGCGGGCCGGGGTCCGCCGGGGTGGGCAGGTAGCCCGCCAGGAACGCGGTGTGCGCGGCGAAAGCGAGGCTGGCCGGGGTGTATCGGCGCTGCCAGCCGCCCTCGGGCAGGACCCGGGAGAGGTTGGGCAGCCGGCCGGCCGCGGCGAGCTCGACGGCCACGTCGTACCGCAGCGCGTCGAGCGTGACGAGCAGTAGGTCCTGCTCGCCCACGACGGCGTTCATGTCGGGACCGGTCATATCGGACATGCCACCTTCTCCGCATCTGCTCGGGTGTTCGGGGCCGCCGCCGGTGGCCCGCACGCGGGCGGCGAATGGATCGCCCATGCCTACCAGAGGGAGGCGACTCTTCGAGGGATAACCCCCTCGCCGGTGTTCGGGTCGCGGTGTATGTTGTTCTCAACTTAAGAACATCTCATTCGGAGAACAACCGTCGAGTCGGGGTCGGGAACGTGAACCGCCGGGGCCGCGTCGGACGTGCATCGCAGTGAGCACATCGGAGGGAAGTGCGACATGGCCGACACCGCCACCACCGAACGCGACTGGCTCGCGTCCTACGACCCCCGGGCCTGGGATCCGATCGCGGTCACCGTCGACATCGTCGCGCTGACGATTCGCCAACTCGGCGGCGCCGGCCGGGCGGACACCGACCCGGACGGCACCGGCGCGGATCCGCCCAAGGCGCTGCACGTGTTGCTCGTGCGGCGCGGCGAAATGCCCTTCGCGGGCCGGCTCGCGCTGCCCGGCGGCTTCGTGCGGCCGGTGGTCGGCGCGGACGGCACCCGGCGCGAGGAGGACCTCGGCGAGGCCGCCGAACGCGAACTGGCCGAGGAGACCGGGCTTGCCGCCGGTGCCCGGCTCGACCGGGTCCACCTCGAACAACTGGGCACCTACGGTGCGCCCGGGCGCGACCCGCGGATGCGGATCGTCTCGGTCGCGCACCTGGCCTTCGCGCCGGACCTGCCGGACCCGACCGCCGGCGGCGACGCCGCTCACGCGTCGTGGGTGCCGGTCGCCGAGGTCGATCCGCACACGCTGGCCTTCGACCACGCGCGCATCCTCGCCGACGGCCTGGAGCGCGCCCGCGCCAAGCTCGAATACTCGCCACTGGCCACCGCGTTCGCGGGTGCGGAGTTCACCGTCACCGAACTGCGCGAGGTCTATCAGGCGGTGTGGGGACAGCCCATGCACGCCGGCAACTTCCATCGCAAGGTGCTGTCGGTGCCCGGCTTCGTCGAGGACACCGGCGCCACCACCGCGCGCGGCGGGGCTCGCGGCGGTCGCCGCGCCCGGCTGTACCGCGCGGGCCCCGCACGTCTGCTGCACCCGGCGCTGCTGCGCCCGGTCCCGGAGGAGGACTCCCGATGACAAGGACGCCCGGCACCACCTCGACCACCCCCACGACCTTCGTGGCCGCGCTCGACCTGCTGAGCGAGGCACCGGACCCGCAAGGCGTCTTCGGGCCCTACGACGGCACGCCGGAGGCCTGCCTGCGGGCCGGCAACCGCACCTACCGACAACTCGCCCGCCTGCTCCACCCGGACACCGCGCCCGCCGACCGACGGACCGAGGCCGCCCGCGCCTTCACCGCCCTGGGCGAGCTGTGGAACCGCTATCAGCAGGACATCACCGGCGTGACCGGCCGCCAGGTGGTGATCACCACCAAGCGCCGGGTCTACTCGGTCGGCGAGGAGCGCGCGAGCGGCGACATCGCCACGCTCTACAAGGTCGGCTACCGCGCCGAGGACGACGGCGAGGCGCGGGCGTTGCTCAAGCTGCCGCGTTCGGTGAGCGACAACGACCTGATGGAGCGCGAGGCCACCGCGCTGGAGCGGATCGCCCGCGAGGGTGATCCCGAGTACGCGAACTATGTGCCGCGGCTGATCGAGACCTTCCGGCACCGAGACGCCAAGAGCGGCGTCGAGCGGCGCGCCAACGTCCTCGAACGAGTGCGCGGCTTCCGCTCGTTGGCCGAGGTGCGCGAGGCGTACCCGGACGGCCTGGACGCGCGCGACGTGGCCTGGATGTGGCGCCGCCTGCTGGTCGCGATCGGATACGCGCACCGGGCCGGCGTCGTGCACGGCGCGATCACCCCCGACCACGTGCTGATCCACCCGCGCGAGCACGGTCTGGTCCTGGTCGACTGGTGCTACTCGGTGCTGCTCGACGGGCCGGGCGACGCCGACCGGCCGGAGGCGATCCTGCGCGCCAAGGCGGTCGAGCACGTGCCGGCGATGATCGACCGGCACGCGGACCTGTATCCGCCGGAGATCCCCGGCAAGCAGCCGCCGGAGACCGCCGCCGACGTGTACATGGCGACCCGATGCATGACCGCCCTGCTCGCTGCGGACGCGCCCAAGCCGCTGCTGCGCTTCGCCCGAGGTTGCTCGCTGCCCGCTCCCGCTCGCCGTCCGCACGACGCGTGGAAGCTGCTCGGCGAACTGGACGAACTGCTCGGCAAGCTCTACGGCCCGCGCCGCTTCCGACCGTTCGCGATGCCCACGCGCCGCGAGAGCAAGGACCCGGCGGCCGGCGCCGCCCGCACCGGCGACAGGCCGGTCGATTCCGTATAGCGCCGGGGGTCGGCCCGCCCGGCCGACCCCGCGCACAGATTTCAACGCCTTGATCGGGGAGTGAGCACCATGGGCAGTGGCAACTGGTCCACCAACGTCTACGACGCGGCACAGAGCTACAACGCGGCCGCCGGCCGCAGCGCGTTCCACTACGACCACGTCACCAAGCGGAGCACGCCGCACAGCGCCTGGAAGGCGCACGACGACCTGGACCCGCGCCTGGCGAGCGTGCGGGAGAGCCGGGACAGCGACGAGCACCCCACGTCGCTGGCCATCTCGGTGCTGTTCGACGTGACCGGTTCGATGTTGCGCGTCCCGCAGACCCTGCAGACCAAGCTGCCCGAGCTGTTCGGCCTGCTGCTGCGCAAGGGCTACGTGCAGGACCCGCAGATCATGTTCGGCGCGATCGGTGACGCGACCTGCGACCGAGTCCCGTTGCAGGTCGGCCAGTTCGAGTCGGACAACCGGATGGACGACCAGCTCGGCAAGATCCTCCTGGAGGGTGGCGGCGGCGGGCAAAAGCGCGAATCGTACGAACTGGCCCTGTACTTCATGGCCCGGCACACCTCGATCGACTGCCACGACAAGCGCGGCAAGCGCGGCTACCTGTTCGTGATCGGCGACGAGATGCCCTACCGCAGGGTGCGCCGCGCCGAGGTGAAGGAATTCATCGGCGACGACCTCGCCGAGGACATCCCGATCGAGCGGATCCTGGCCGAATTGCAGCGCATGTACGAGGTCTACTACATCCTCCCGGCCGGCTCGTCCTACGTGGGCGACGCCGAGGTGCTCGGCGAGTGGAAGGGCCTGCTGCGGCAGAACGTGATCGAACTCGACGACCCGGACGGCGTCTGCGAGACGATCGCGCTGACCATCGGCCTCGCCGAGGACGCGATCGACCTGGACGAGGGCCTGGAGCACCTGCGCGAGGTGGGCGCCACGGCGCAGGTCGCCAACGTCTCCAAGGCGCTCGCCTCCTACGCCCGCACCGGCGGCGGGGTGGCCGTGTCCGGCTCGCTGCCCGGGCTGGACGGCGCCGGCGACGCGGGCACCACGCGTCTGTGACACCACGTCATATCGCGGTCGTCGATCTGGGGTTCGGCGACGCGGGCAAGGGCACCACGGTGGACCGGCTGTGCGCGCGAGCGCGCGAGGAGGGGCAGCCGGTGCACGCCGTGGTGCGCTTCAACGGCGGTGCCCAGGCCGCGCACAACGTGGTCACCGACGACGGGCGGCACCACACGTTCGCCCAGTTCGGCTCGGGCACCTTCACCCCGGGCACCCGCACCCATCTGTCCCGGTTCATGCTGGTGGACCCGCTCGCGCTGGCCGCCGAGGCCGAGCACCTGCGCGTGCTCGGCGTGCCCGAGCCGCTCGCGCTGCTCACCGTGGACCGGGAAGCGCTGTTGACCACGCCGTACCACGCGGCGGCCAACCGGGCCCGGGAGCTGGCGCGCGGGGCGGACCGGCACGGGTCGTGCGGGATGGGGGTGGGCGAGACGGCGGCGTTCGCGCTGGCCCACCCCCAGGACGCGCCGCGGGTGGGGGACTGCGCCTCGCCGGGGCTGCTGCGCCGCCGGTTGACGGCCGTACGGGACGCGCTGAGCGCCGAATTCGGGACACCCCTGGGTCCGGACGTATCGGCGTGCGTGGCGGCCTTCCTGGGCTTCGGGCGGGCGGTGCGGATGGTGGATCGCGCGTACGCGCGCGAGCTGCTGCGCGGTGGTCCGGTGGTCTTCGAGGGCGCGCAAGGCGTGCTGCTGGACGAGTGGCACGGGTTCCATCCGTACACGACGTGGTCGACCACGACCTTCGCGAACGCCGAGACGCTGGCCGCGGAGGCGGGCGAGGCGCTGTATCGGCTCGGCGTGCTGCGCACCTACACGACGCGGCACGGCGCGGGGCCGCTGCCCACCGAGGACGCGGCGCTGACCGCCGCGCTGCCGGACCCGCACAACGGGACCGGGCGGTGGCAGGGCGCGTTCCGGGTCGGACACTTCGACGTGCCGGCGCATCGGTACGCGGTCGCGGTGTGCGGGGGAGTGCACGGGCTGGCGCTCACCCACGCGGACGTACTCGGACGGGCGGGCGCGGCGGTGGCCGGGTCGTACGAAGGCGTCGAGCCTTCGGTCGGCTCGGTGCCCGACCTCGCCCGTGCCGAGCGGCTGACCGGGCACATGTTCGCCGCGCGGCCGGTGTTGCGGCCGGCGCCGGCGCCCGCGCGGTGGCCGGAATTCGTCGCCGCCGAGCTGGGCGCCCCGGTGACCTTGCTCTCGTTCGGTCCGCGCACCGGTGACAAGTGTGAGCAGCCCGTACTAGGCTCCTATTACTCTCCGGTAACATAGCGGTCCGAAGGGCGCTCCGAGAGGTGCTTCGCGAGGTGTCGAGGGATCGAGGCCGGGTCGGTGGTCAGCGGCTTTACCAAGACCGCGTACTCTCGAAGCAGAAGTTGACGGACCGTCAGAACTGAATGTGCCCTGTGTCACGCGTGTGCCTTCTCGCGGGCGTGGCATCGTGGCGCGGAGATTGATGGATCTTGGGGCCGGAACCGTGGGCCTGTCGCCGCCCCCGTCGACGGGCATGACACCCTCGGACCGGCACCTGGGTGACCGGACGACCACAGGAGAACTGTTGTGAAAATCGTTGTCTGCGTGAAGTACGTACCCGACGCGACCGGGGACCGGGGCTTCAACGACGATGGCACCACCGATCGCGAGTCGGTCGACTCCTTGCTGTCGGAGCTGGACGAGTACGCGATCGAGCAGGCGCTCAAGATCGTGGAGTCCGGCGTCGAGGCCGAGATCACGTACCTGACGGTCGGTCCGGACGACGCGAAGGACGCGCTGCGCAAGGCGCTGGCGATGGGCGGCGACAACGCCATCCACGTCAACGACGACGACATCGCGGGCACCGACGCGCTGGGCACCTCGCTGATCCTGGCCAAGGCCATCGAGCGTGCCGGCTTCGACCTGGTCGTCTGCGGCATGGCCTCCACCGACGCCTCGATGGGCGTCGTGCCGGCGATGCTGGCCGAGCGCCTGGGCGTCCCGCAGGTCACCTACCTGGACGAGATCACGGTCGAAGGCACCACCGTCAAGGGCCGTCGCGAGGGCGACGTGGCCACCGAGCTGATCGAGGCCGCACTGCCCGCCGTCGTGTCGGTCACCGACCGCACCGGCGAGGCCCGCTACCCGTCCTTCAAGGGCATCATGGCGGCCAAGAAGAAGAACGTGGAGTCGCTGGACCTGGACGACCTGGGCATCGAGTCGGACCAGGTCGGCCTGTCCGCGGCGTGGTCGATCGTGGACACCGCGACCAAGCGTCCGCCGCGCGCCAAGGGCGAGGTCGTCGAGGACGAGGGCGAGGGCGGCGTGCAGCTGGCCGGGTTCCTCGCCGCCAAGAAGTTCATCTGAGTCGGTCAGCAGCACCGGACTGTTTCGACACGTTTGTGGCGGTCGCTCCTCGGGGCGGCCAAGCATCGCAACCCGGCCGGAGAAATCCGGGCTGTACCGGACAAGGAGAGAACCCCACATGGCCGAGATTCTCGTTCTCGTCGACCACGCCGACGGCGCGGTCCGCAAGCCGACCCTGGAGCTGCTGACCCTGGCTCGCCGCCTCGGTGAGCCGGCCGCGGTCTTCCTGGGCAAGGGCGCCGAGGGCGCCACCGAGACGCTGGGCAAGTACGGCGCGCAGAAGGTCTACGTCGTGGACGCCCCCGAGGTCGACGACTACCTCGTCGCCCCGTCCGTCGACGCGCTGACCCAGATCGCCGGGAGCAGCGAGCCGGGCGCCATCCTGGTCGCCTCCTCCGCCGACGGCCGCGAGATCGCGGCGCGCGTCGCGGTGCGCCTGGAGTCGGGCCTGATCACCGACGCGGTGGACATCGAGGCCGGCGCCGACGGCCCCGTCACCGAGCAGTCGGTGTTCGCCGCGACCTACCAGGTCAAGGCACACGTCACCAAGGGCACCCCGATCATCACGGTCAAGCCCAACGCCGCCACCCCGGAGGAGGCCCCGGCCACCCCCGCCGTGGAGGCCGTGACGGTGGACTTCATCGCCCTGGCCACCGGCACCAGGGTCGTCTCGCGCGCCCCGCGCGAGAAGTCCGACCGCCCCGAGCTGACCGAGGCCGACATCGTGGTCTCGGGTGGCCGCGGCGTCAACGGCGCGGAGAACTTCCACGTGATCGAGTCGGTCGCGGACGCGCTCGGCGCGGCCGTGGGCGCCTCCCGCGCGGCGGTCGACGCCGGTTGGTACCCGCACAGCCACCAGGTCGGCCAGACCGGCACCCAGGTCTCGCCGCAGCTGTACATCGCGGTGGGCATCTCCGGCGCGATCCAGCACCGCGCGGGCATGCAGACCTCGAAGACCATCGTCGCGATCAACAAGGACGAGGACGCGCCGATCTTCGACCTGGTCGACTACGGCGTGGTCGGCGACCTGTTCAAGGTGATGCCGCAGCTCGAGGCGGAGATCAACAAGCGCAAGTAGCGGTGGGTCGGCGCCGCCCCTTCGGGTGGTGTCGCCGACCGACGCCGCTCGCCGCGACCCCGCACCGGGAGAACCGGTCGCGGGGTCCCGGCGTTCCCCGCTGCGCCGTCCAAAACCGTGGGGGCGGGCATGTCGAGAGGTGAGCGGAGCGCCGCCGTTGCGGTGGTCGTGCCGTTGTTTCGGCTGGTCGATCCCGCGCGGGCCGGCGAACTATTGCCCCGCCTGCGCGGGCATGTCCTGCTCGCCCTGGGCGCCGAGCGCGCGCTCCCCTCCGTCCTGACCGATGCCGTACTCGCCGTTCGCGACACTCTGCCCGAAGTCCTCGCTGCGGCCAGGGCCGCCGCCTGACGCGAAGCCGACGGCGGCCGGGGCCGAGTCCGGGAGGACGAAGGCTACTTGCGGACGCCGCTCATGTCGGCGTTGCCGGCCGCCTTGGCGACCAGATCGGGGATGACGTCGGAGAGTTCCGTGGGGGTCCAGCGGGCACCCTTGTCGACCGTGGGGCCGTTGGCCCAGCCCTCGGCGACGCTGATCGAGCTGCCGGTGACGGAGAAGACCCGGCCGGTGATGCCGGCGGAGGCGGGGCTGCCGAGCCAGACCACGAGCGGCGAGATGTGCTCGGGGGCGAGTTGTTCGGCGAGCTTCGCGGTGGCGGCCTCGTCGGCGAAGCCGGCCAGATCCTCGGTCAACCGGGTCAGGGCGGTGGGGGCGATCGCGTTGACCGTGACGCCGTAGCGGCCCAGCTCCTGCGCCGCGATGATGGTGAAGCCCGCGATGCCGGCCTTGGCCGCGCCGTAGTTGGTCTGGCCGACGTTGCCGAAGATGCCGGAGGGCGAGCTGGTGTTGATGATCCGGGCGTCCACCTGCTCGCCCGCCTTGGCCAGGCCGCGCCAGTACGCCGCCGCGTGGTGCGCGGGGGCGAACGTGCCCTTGAGGTGGACCTTGATCACCGCGTCCCACTCGGCCTCGGACATGTTCGTCAACATCCGGTCGCGCAGGATGCCCGCGTTGTTGACCAGGACGTCGAGCCGGCCGTACGTCTCGATCGCCTGCCCGATCAGCGCCTCGGCGCCGGCGAAGTCGGAGATGTCGGAGGTGTTGGCCACCGCCTCGCCGCCCGCCGCGACGATCTCCGCCACCACGGCCTGGGCCGGACCCGCCGACGCGCCGGTGCCGTCGCGCGCGCCGCCGAGGTCGTTCACCACGACCTTGGCGCCCTCGGCCGCGAACGCCAGTGCGTGTGCCCGGCCGATGCCGTTGCCCGCACCGGTCACGACGACGACGCGTCCCTCGCAGATCCCGCTCATGTGGCCCCTCCCAATGCTTGTCGATCGCTTCCGACGACCGCTACGGGGGTCACAGTATGGTGAGACCGTTGCCGCGTACATCCTTTGCCCGATCACGCTGCGGGACGACGCGCACACGGCGTGCCGGGCGCGATGGGGAATCGAGCCGACCCTCGGGACGGCGTACGCGCGTTGGCGGTCACGGCGGGCGGCCGGCTGGGGTGGCGGGCTCGGCGGTCGGCAGTTGTGGTCGGCGGCGGGCGAACGGCGACGTGGGCCGTCGAATGCGGGAATGGCCCCCGTTCTCCTGGGAGATCGGGGACCATTCGGGTCGGCTGGGCGCTACGCGCGGCTACGACCACGCGCGCGGTGGACGAACAGCAGGATCACACCGAGGCCGATGGCGAGCGCACTGCCGCCGAGCAACGTCGCGGCGTTGGCCGTCATGCCGCCGTGGGCCAGATGCGCTCCGCCGGATTCCCCGATGTCACCGCCGTGGCCACCATCGTTACCGCCGCCCGCGCCGCCACCGTGGCCGCCCGAGCCACCGGCACCGCCTCCGTGCGGCTTGTTGTGCATGTCGGAGGGTGCCGCCGATCGGCCGGCGGAGGGGGAGGTCGAGGACGAGCCGGACGGGGACGCCGAGGTCGAGGGCGACGCGGAGCGGGACGCCGAGGTCGAGGGCGACGCGGAGCGGGCTGCCGACGGCCCGGCCGAGTGCGAAGCCGACGGTGAGGCCGACCGCGACGCCGAGGGGCCGGCGCTCCGGCTCGCCGACGGCGAAGCGGACGGACTCGCCGACCGGCTTGCCGGGGGCGAGGCCGACGGGCTGGTTGAAGGCGAGGTCGACGGCGAAGCGGAAGGCGACGCGGACGGTGAGGCAGAGGGCGACGCAAACGGCGACGCAAACGGCGACGCAAACGGCGACGCCGACGTGGGCCCGCCGCAGTTCGGCAAGTCACCGTCGAACGGGTACCGGTGGAACTCGGATCCGGACGACGACTCGTGGATCAGCGAACCGGCCGTGAAGAACCGCCCGTTCATCCCCGGGACGGACACGGTCGTGGTGCTCTCCGGGTTGCCCGCCAGCACGCTGCCCTGGAACTGGGCACCGCCCTTGATGGTCACCGACGTGGCCTTTGGGAAGTTCCACAGGAGCCGCTCGCGCAGCCCGGGCGGGATGCTCGCGCTGCCCATGAAGGTGCTGATCACCCGACTCGGCCCGGTCAGGTTGACCAGGACGGTGGCGCCCGGGGGAATCCCGACGAACGAGATGCCCTGATCCCCGCCGCCGGTGGGATCGGCGATGTCGAAGGCGACGTCGAACACCTGGAGCCGGGACGTACCGTCACCGGTGAACAACGTCTCGAAGCCCACGTTCGTGGCCGTGCCGGTGGCCGCGCGCGGCCGGCCGTCCGGGAACGCGTAGCAACTCGACGAGTCGGTCAGCTGGGGACGCAGACCGGTGTACGGAGCCGCGGCGGACCCGTCCTCGACCGCGGCGGGCGTCACGGTGCCGCCGGTGAAGGTGCCCGCATGGCGCACCACGCCGCTGACGGTTCCCTCCTCGGTGCTCAGGGTCTGTCCGGTCGCGACCGTGAGGTTGCCGCCGACGGTGAGGAAGTCCGTGCCGTTGTCGGGGGGCACCCGAGTGCCGACACCCACGATGCCGACGTTGTAGATGCTGGACCCCGAGGTCTTGTTCATGTCGAAGTCGCCGAGGGCGACCGACTTGCCTTCGGCTTCCGCGGCGGATCCGCGTACCGACCAATCGCCACCGACGAACATGGTGATGCCGTTGTCGCGACCCGCGATCGGGCCGTTGCCGGGTTCTTCATTCGTGTCCGGACAACGGCCGGGAACGCAGGGGCCGAGTCCGCCGGACAGCGGCTCGGCGAAGCCCATGACGGCGAACACGCAGACGAGGATCACACCGCCGAGGGTGACGACTCCGGACAACGCGAGACCCGTCGCGCGGATCCGGGCGTTCGATTTCCTGTGCATTCCCGAAGAATCGGATATAAGTCTACAAATCGTCACAAGACGCGCGGGAGGTTCCCTCGAATGCCTCCGCCGGCGCAGTCGCGTCGCACGTCGTCAACCGAGATGCGTACGGCCCGAGTACGCCGCAGGTATGGGATGTGATTCACGGCCCCGGATCGGAAACCGGGTGCGGAACACGATCGTTGGCGTGGCGAGACAAGGCGGGGAGGGCCCCGTGGTCGGGCCCGAACCGGTCCGGCGCGGGCGGGCCGCCGTGAGGGTCGTGGGTGCGATCCGCGCGAGGCCGGCAGGGTGTCCGTAGCCGCCCTCGCGGCATATCCGAGATCTTGGTGAATGGGAGTCTTCTGTGATCGTCGGTCTGGTCACCGCTGTCGCGGCCTCCGCGTGTTACGGCGTGGGGTCGGTGCTGCAAGCGGTCGGGTCGCGGCGATCCGCGCGCGAGGAGGAGGCCAAGCGGGCCGAGTGGGGCGGCGGCAGCGCGCAGGTGACCGGGTACGGCGGCCCGAGCCTGTCCTCCACCGCCAAGGCCGCGGTCACGTGGGAGTTCATCGTCGGGACCCTGCTCGACTTCGTCGGTTTCGCGCTCGGCGCGTTGGCAGCGCGGCTGCTGCCGCTGTTCCTGTCGCAGACCATCATCAGCGCGAACCTGGTGATCACCGCCGTCCTCGGGATCAAGCTGCTCGGGATCAAGCTGTACCGGGCCGACTGGACCTCGATCGGCGTGGTCTGCGGAGCGCTCGTCCTGCTCGGCGTCGCGGCCGGCCCGGAGGGCGACGGGCACAGTCCGCGCGCCACGCACTGGTGGGTGCTGATCGTCACGTTCGTGGTGATCGTCGGCGGCACCGTGCTGGTTCGCTTCCTGGGCGCCAACGGTGCGATCGTCGCGGGTCTGCTCTCCGGGCTCGGCTTCGGCGGACTCGGCATCGGCGTACGGATCCTGGACGGCGTCGACCCGTTCGACCTGGCCAAGCTGGCCGCCGACCCCGCGCTGTACGCGGTGCTGATCGGTGGCATCGGCGGGATGTACCTGCACACCATCGCGCTTCAGATCGGCTCGGTGAACGGCGCGACGGCGGCGCTCGTGGTCGGCGAGACGGTGGTGCCGGGTGCGGTGGGCGTGTTGTGGCTCGGCGACACCTCGCGGGACGGGCTGGCCTGGATGGCCGTACTGGGCTTCGTGCTCGCGGTGTCCGGCGCGGTGGCCGTCGCGTACTTCGGCAAGCACGAACCGCAGGAACCTTCCGCCGGATCGGATTCGGATTCGGGATCGGGTTCGGACGCGGATCCGGTTGCCGGCACCGGGGCCGCCGCGCGGGGTTGACCGGCCGCCCCACCGGCGCCTGATCGTCGCGGCGGCGTTCGGGTGCGTACCGATCGCCGCGCCCGAGCCACCGACTTCCGAGCCGCGCCCGACCCACCGACCGCCGCGCCGGGCCCGAGTGCCTGAGCACCGGCTGCCGAGGCGCGGGCGCTCAGCGGCGGGTGACCCGGACCCGGGAGACGCCGAGCAGGCCGGCCGGCGGCACCTCGGCGATGCTCTGCCCGGGGTCGACGGCCAGGCCCTCGGCGCGCAGCAGGTCCAGGAGCAGTCCGGCCATCGGCATCACCATGTGCCGCCCCCAGCAGCGCTCGGAGAGGTGGCCGAACGGGACGTACCCGGGCTGGTTGTCGGGGTCGAGCCGGTCCCAGCGCTCGGGGCGGAACTCGTCGGGGCGGTCCCAGATCGCCGGGTCTCGGTGGCTGAGCAGCGGCAGCAGCAGGACGTCGTCGGCCGGCGTGATCCTGGATTCCGCTCCACGGCGCCCGTGATTACCCGAGGGCGGGCGTGCGTAAGCGTCGGATCAAGCCAATCGAAAATCTCGGCGTATCGGCCCCGGTGTATGCGTAGGTTTCGGGGCCGCAGAGACGGTCGAGATCATCGGCCGGATTACTACATACGTATAGGAAGGTTCTTTACCGGCAATCAACCAAGTGCGGTGTTGGTCGCTTATCGGCAGGGCGGGCCGCCGTCTTCTCGTTTCCCGTCGATCCCGGGCCGATCATCCAGGGCCGCGAGCTCCGCGCCGACCGCCCGCAGGGTGGTCAGCAGAGGCGAGGGGCCGTGCCCGCGGCGGACCGCCGCCAGCAGACGGCGCCGCGGCGCGGGTGTGCCGAGCGGACGCAGCACCACGCCGGGCGGCAGCGCCGGCTGGGCCAGCCGAGGAATGATCGTCACGCCCAGACCGGCCGCCACCAGGGCGAGTTGGGCGCCGAAGTCGGTCGAGGTGTGCACCAGGCGGGGCTGGAACCCGGCCTGCTGACAGGCTGTCAGGAGCAGTCCGTGGCACGCCGTCCCGGGCGCGGTGATGATCCAGTCGGCATCGACGAGGTCGGCCCCGAGCGAGACCTCGGCGCGCTCGACCAGGGGGTGACCGGTCGGCAACGCGATCTCGAACGGCTCGTCGAGCAGCGGGTGCAGCTCGATCCGGGGGTGGTCGGGCGTGGGCAGATCCGGATGCGTCATCACGATCGCCACGTCCAACTCCCGTGCGGGCAGCAGCGGCAGCGCCTCCTCGGTCTCGTACTGGACCACCTCGAACCGCCACCCCGGGTGAGTCACCTTGAGTCGGGCCAGGGCCGGCGCGACCAGACCCGAGATACCGGACGGGAAGCCGGAGATCCGGGCTCGGCCGATCCGTCCGTCGCGCTGCGCCGCGAGATCGGCGCGGGCCTGCTCCAGGCGGGTCGCGATCGCGTCCGCGTGGCCGAGCAGCACATGCGCCGAGGCGGTCAGCCGTACTCCCCGGCCGTTCTTCTCCAACAGCACCGCGTCCGCCTCGCGGGCGAGCACGGCGAGCTGCTGCGAGACGGCGGACGGGGTCAGGTGCAGCGACTGCGCCGCGGCGGCGACGGTGCCGTGCTGGTCGAGCGCCCGCAGGATGTTCAGCCGCTTGAGTTCCATGCAGCAAAACTACCGATTGAGGTTCGAAAAATGTAGCTGGACTCGATGGATGGTTCGACCACACACTGCTTGTCATGACCCGTACCGATTCCCTGTGGGCCGCGCTCGTCAGCGTGATCTGGGGGGTGAACTTCGTCGCGATCGACGCGAGCCTCGGCGACTTCCCGCCCTTCCTGCTCGCCGCGTTGCGTTTCACCCTCGTCGCGTTTCCGGGCGTGCTGTTCATCAAGCGGCCGCAGGCGAGTTGGTGGCTGATCATCGGGGTCGGGCTCACGGTCAACGCCGGTCAGTTCGCGTTCCTGTTCAGCGCGATGCACGCGGGGATGCCGGCCGGCCTGTCCTCGGTGGTGATCCAGTGCCAGGCGATGTTCACCGTGCTGTTCGCGGTGCTGATGCTGCGGGAGGTCCCCGGCCGCACCCGGCTGATCTCGCTCGGGGTGGCCGCGGTCGGGATGGGCGTGATCGCGTTCGGCCGAGGCCAGGGCGCGTCTCTGTGGCCGTTCCTGCTCGTGGTCGGCGCCGGCGCGTCCTGGGGCTTCGGCAACATGCTCACCCGTAAGGCGGGCATCCCGGGTGGCGTGGGCCTGGTGGTGTGGTCCGCGCTGGCCGCGCCCCTCCCGCTGCTGGTGCTGTCGCTGACCGTCGAGGGCCCGGGCCGGGATCTGGACGCGCTGACGTCGGCCTCGTGGAGCGGCGTCGGCGGCCTGGCCTTCACCGTCGTGCTGTCCTCCTGGCTCGGCTACGGCCTGTGGTTCGCCCTCCTCGGCCGACGCTCGGCCTCGGCGGTCGCCCCGTACGGCCTGCTCGTCCCGATCGTCGGCATCTTCGCCGCCTGGGCGGTCCTCGGCGAACGCCCCGGCTGGATCGAGGCCATCGGCGCCGCAATCGTGTTGACCGGCATCGGGTTGGCAAGCCTCCCGCGCCTCCCGTCCACGACCGCGATTCCGACCCCCACGCCAAGCATCGACACAACCCTGCCGGCCCCGTCCAAGGTGTGAAGGGGTCAGCGCCGACACCATGAGCAGACCGCGCCCCGACTCGGCGTGCAAATCCTCGACGGGCTCGGGAAGCGCCACCTCGGCCTGACGGGCCAAGACCGTCACCCGGAACACTCCTGCGGCCAGGCGCGTGGTCACCGGTAAAGCGATGCCCGCGTCAGGCCGAGTGCCTTGTGCGTTCGCAGTTGATGCGGCTTCGGCGAGCGAGCATGTTGTTGTCGGGGTCGATGGCTACCCGAACGGCGGCATGGAGAATCGTCGGCCGTACCCAGTGGGCGGGTACGGCCGACGATGGTGTGTGGTTCAGAGGATGGCCGTACTTACCGGGTGATCCCGAAGCGTTCCAGGCCGAAGGCCTTGATGGCGTTCGTGCGGAACAGCTTGTCGCACTCGGCCTGGGTCAGGCCCGCCTTCGTGGCGATGTCGAGGGCGACCTTGTGGGTGTTCGGGAAGGTCGAGTCCGCGTGCGGGTAGTCGACCTCGAAGCAGATCTGGTCGATGCCGATCACGTCGCGGTTGCGCAGGCCGATCTCGTCGTCGAAGATGCAGCCGTAGATCCGGTCCTGGATGTACGAGCTGGGCTTTTGGGTCAGCGACGAGCCGAACGCGTTGTCGTCGCGCTCCTCCCACAGCTTGTCCGCGCGCTCCATCACGTACGGCATCCAGCCGACCTGGCCCTCGGCGTAGGCGATTTTCATCTTCGGGAAGCGGTCGAAGACGCCGGAGAAGATGTAGTCGACCATCGAGCCCATGGCGTTTTG
Organism: Embleya sp. NPDC005575; assembly: GCF_040605455.1. NCBI lineage: Bacteria > Bacillati > Actinomycetota > Actinomycetes > Kitasatosporales > Streptomycetaceae > Embleya > Embleya sp. NPDC005575. The sequence goes on from NZ_JBEXCV010000058.1 coordinate 22,543, forward strand.
GAAAGTCAGCACCGAGGAGACGATGAACGGCGCGTCCGGCGACGTGGACGGCATCTTCGAGGACGACCCGATGTGCATGCAGACGATGGTGTTCGTCTCCTCGCACGCCCGGAAGAACGGGTCCCAGAAGCGGTCCTTGTCGTGCACCGACGGCAGGCCCAGCGGGACCGGGTTCTCCGAGAAGGCGACCGCGAACGAGCCCTTCGCCGCGCACCGGCGCACCTCCGCGGCGGCCAGGTTCGCGTCCCACAGCGGGATGATCGTCATCGGCAGCAGGCGGCCCTTGCCGTCGCCCGCGCACCACTCGTCGATCATCCAGTCGTTGTAGGCCTGGACGCACAGCAGCGCGAGTTCCTTGTCCTCACGCTCGTAGAACGCCTGCCCGCAGAATCGCGGCAGGATGTTCGGGAAGCACAGCGACGCGTCGACATGATTGGCGTCCATGTCCTTGAGCCGCTCGGACTGGATCCACGCGCCCGGCCGGATGTCGTCGAAGGTGACCGGCGTCACGTCCAGCGTGTCGAAGCCGACCGCGGCCGAGAGCTTGGGGAACGGGTAGACCAGGTCGTCGTACAGCCACCAGTCGCACCACTCGCCGTCCTCGACGCCGCGCTCGTAGGAGAACACGCCGCCGATGAAGTTGAACTTCGCCTTGTCGCGCACCACGCGCGGGCCGCGGTCCTTGTACTTGGCGGGCAGTCGCGAGGTCCACAGGTCCGGGGGCTCCACCACGTGGTCGTCCACGGAGATGATGCGCGGGATCTCGAGCGTCATGACCTGCTCCTTATTGCGACTCATTGCGACTGCGTGGGCCTGACGGCGGTGGCCCCGCTTGCGGCGCGTGGACCCTGCGCTACCCAGGAAACCCGCTGACGGGTCGTCAGCCAAGCCCCTGTTGTTGCTAACGTTATGCCGACACGGCATAGGTGGGTTTCCATGGAACTGCGTGACCTGAGATGTTTCCTGGCCGTCGCCGAGGAACGGCACTTCGGCCGCGCCGCGGCACGGCTGTACCTGTCCCAACCGATGGTCAGCAAGGCGGTGCGCCGCCTGGAGCAGCAGCTCGGGGCCCGGCTGGTGGACCGATCCTCGCTGCCGGTGGCACTCACGCCGCTCGGCGAGGTGTTCCGCAGTCGCCTCGACGAGTCGCTGCGGGTGCTCGACGACGCGTGCGCCGAGGTGCGTCGTCGAGCCACCTGGGACGCCGGACAGGTGCGCGTGGGGTATACCTCGGGCCTGGGCCCCTCGCTCGTGTCGGCCGCGATCTCCGCGCTGCACATCCGCCACCCGGCGCTGCGCGTGCAGTGGACCAGCGAGCCGACGGCCCGTCAAGTGGCCGATGTGCGCGAGGGCGTCCTGGACGCGGGGCTGGGCTGGCTGCCGGATCTGGGCCCGGGCTTCGAGTCCGCCCGGGTCGGTACGTTCGCGTTCGTCGCGCTGCTCCCCCAAGAGCACGCGCTCGCCGGGCGGCTGTCGGTGAACCTGACCGAACTGGTCGGGTGCGGCGAGCCGATCGTGGTGTGGCCGCGCCAGCCGCATCCCAGGCTGTACACGCGCGTCACGGAGGCGCTGCGGCGCTCGGGCGCGACCGAGATCGTCGAGGCGTACGGCAGCGTGGACGACGTGATCGCGCGGGTGGTGGACCGCCAGGGGGTGGGCCTGTCGCCGCGCGGGTGGGCCCGGCAGCGCCCGGTCCGCGGGGTCGTCCAGGTGCCGCTGACGGGGGCGCCGGACGTCGCGGTGACCGCGTTCTGGCGGGCCGACCAGGACCACGAGGGGGTCGGCGTGCTGGTCCAGTTGCTGCGCGAGGTGGCGGCGGACAGCGACCTGGCCGACCAACTGTGAGCGAGCGTCCCACCGCACGCGCCCGAGCGCCCCTGGCCGCCCCGCGCCCGGCCACGGCGCTCGACCGCCCCGCGCCCGGCCGGCCGCAGCACCCGACGTGCCCCGCGCACCCGTGCCCGCCCACCCGCAGCATTGGCGAGGCCCCTCACCGTCCCCAGTGAAGGGCCTCCCCAGGTCAACGGCGCGGCCCCGCCGCCCGTTCCCACCGCGCCGATCTCATTGCAGCAGTCGTCCCAACCGACCCGGGATGTTCGGCAGCCCGGGAATCCCCGGAACACCCTGCTGCCCACCGGGCGGCTGGTTGGCCGCCGCCTGGGCCGGGATCAGGTTCGGGTCGATCGAGATCTCCGAGGACTGCATCAGCACCGTGCCGGCCCCGACGAAGTCGTACTGGTGCTCCTCGCCGGACGCACCGCCGAGGCCGGTCAGCCGGCGTGCCATGCCCAGTGCGCCGCGCATGTACTTGGTGTCGAAGTGGTGGCACGGCGTCGGACAGTCCGCCCAGCCGAGCAGCGCCTCGGGGTCCACCCGGATCGGCGGCTCGACGAAGTGCACCGCGCCGTTGGAGGCGGCGACGAACTTGCCGGTGCCGATCAGCGTGACGAACCCGGGCACGATCGACTGCTTCAGGTCCAGGCCGGGCTGGAAGGCGAGCAGGTTGGCGGCCCGGATGGTCAGGTTGCCCAGTTCCAGGTCGTACGAGTTGACGTCGAAGCCGCGGTCGGCGAGCAGCAACTGCCCCTTGCCCTGCGCGACGATCCAGTCCTGGATGTACAGCGGCGAGTTGAAGTTCGCGGTGACCAGCCGGTCGAGCGCGCCCACACCCAGTGCCTCGAACTTGATCCGCCCGTAGTAGGCGATCATCTTGCCCTTCTGCACGAACCACTCGCCGTCGAGGGCCACACAGAAGGCGTACGGATTGACGTTGTCGTCCTGCGGCAGCGTTCGCGCGTCGAACACCGCAGGGCCGGAACCGGGGGCGGTCACAGCTTCTCCTCGCTCGCCTGGACGTAGACCGTGCCGGTGCCGGACAACTCCAGCTGGAACGCCTCGCCGGAACCGCGCCCGATCACGTCGCGCCAACCCACGTTGGCACCGATCCGGTTGTCGATTTGACCTCGGTGCGCCACATACGCCTGCGGGTCCACGTGGATCGAGCGACCCGGCTGGACCGGCAGCTCGATCACGCCGCCGTGCGCGAGCACCCCGCACCAGCCGTGGCCGGTGAGCGTCGTGGTGAACAGCCCCTGGCCGGTCACCTGGCCGCGGATCATCCCGCGCACGCCGCCCTGCGAGCCCATGAACATGGTGCCCTGCTGCAACGAGTCCTCGAACACGAGCAGCCGGTCCGCCTCGACGTGCAGCGTGTCGCCGGTGATCTGGATCAGGTGCACGTGTCGGCCCGCGTGACCGAACATCACCGTACCGTCGCCCTCGGCCTTCATCAGCGGCACCGACTCGCCCGCGAGCCGCCGCCCGATCATCCCGCCGACGCCCTGCGCCCCGGTGGAGGTCGGCGTGAAGGACACCTCGCCGCGGTAGGCCAACATCGCACCGCGCAGGCAGTACAGCGTTTGCCCCGGTCGTACGGTGGCCTCGATCATCTTGGAGTTGACCTGGTCGAACGTCACGTCTGCCCCCCGATGGTCTGCCGCTCGGCGGGCTGTACGTAGACCAGCCCGTCGCCTTGGAAGCGCAACTGCACGCTCTCGCCGGATCCCTCGCCGATGAAGGTGCGCCAGTTGACGTCCTTGACGAACTCCTTGCGCAGTTGCCCGGTGTGCGCGACATACGCCCCCGGGTCCACCGACAGTGGCTCACCCTGCGACACCCGCAGCACGATGGCCGGCCCGTCGGAGGTGACCGCGACCGTGCCCTGGCCCGAAACGGTCGTGGTGAACAGGCCCTGGCCGCTGGTCGCGCCGCTCAGACCGGTGAACTCGGTCCCGGTGCGCAGACTCTGGTCGACGGCGAGCAGGTTGCTCGACTCGACGTGCAGCGTCTCGCCGGTCAGCCGGACGAGATTGATCTCGGTGGCCCGGTCGGCGAACCAGCAGGTGCCCTCACCGCTCACCTCCATGAGGGTCATGCCCTCACCCGTGAGTCGGCGGGTCACCATTCCGCGCAGCCCCTCACCCCCACCGGACAGTCGTTTGAAGGACATCCGTCCGTCATAGGCGATCATCGTCCCGTTTCGGGCCTTGACCGCCTCTCCGTTCATGCCCACCGCGAGAACTCGCGTGCCATGCATCACAAAGGTCGCCACGATCGGGAAGCTAGCAGCGCCCTACCGGTCTACGGAGGGTGGAAACCCCTCATCTTGCCGGGGTTTTACCAGCGGCGGGGCGGTCGGCGCCGGCGGCACCGCCGGCGCGGGAGGAAGCGGCGGCGTGGTCGGGACGACCGGCGGCAGCGGGAGGGCGTCGGCGCCCGAGCCGACCGGCTCCGCGCCGGCCGGTTCGCGGGGTGTCCGCTCGGCGGGCCCACCCTTGCCGGCGGCGCCGGCCGGGAAATTCTCGAAGAAGCGCAACATCTCGACCGGGAACGGCATCACCAGTGTCGAGTTCTTTTCCGCGGCCACCTCGACCACCGTCTGCAGCAGGCGCAGTTGCAGCGCGGCGGGCGAGCCGGACATCTCGTCGGCCGCCGCGGCCAGCTTCTTGGACGCCTGGAACTCGCCGTCCGCGGTGATGATCCGCGACCGCCGCTCGCGTTCCGCTTCCGCCTGACGCGACATCGAGCGCTTCATCGACTCGGGAAGTTGCACGTCCTTGAGCTCGACCCGGTCGATCTCGACGCCCCAGCCCACCGCCGGACTGTCGATCATCAACGCCAGGCCACGGTGCAGTTCCTCGCGGTTGGACAGCAGGTCGTCCAGATCGCTCTTGCCGATGATCGAGCGCAGTGAGGTCTGCGCGACCTGTTCGATCGCGAACACGTGGTTCTGCACCTCGACGATGGCCCGGGACGGATCGTGCACGCGGAAGTACACCACCGCGTCGACGCGGACCGTCACGTTGTCCCGGGTGATGCCCTCCTGGGCCGGGATCGGCATGGTGATGATCTGGACGTTGACCTTCCGCATCTTGTCGAAGAACGGGATGATCACGTGGAATCCGGGCTGCCGCACCCTCGGCTTGACCCGGCCGAGCCGGAACACCACCCCTCGCTCGTACTGCTGCACGACCCGAGCGCCCTTGGCGACGATTATCAGCGCGGCGACCACGATCCCGATGACCAGACCCATCGCGATATCCATGTCTCGATGCTAGGAACCCGACACCCGACGTGGGGCGGGGATCTCCCTACGTATCGGCCGATCCGCGTCAAGAATCGGTCATGTGACGGCCGATCAGGTGCGTGGGGCGGCGGTCCGTTCGGTGCGACCACGCCGTTGCGCCCGCGACCGGGGCCTCTTGCTAGCTTGAGAGGGCAGCCGGCGGGAACCCGGCGCACCGCCCGGCCGCAGATCGCCCCGCGAGGAGTGCACCACCATGACGATGTTCGCCTCGCCCGAGGACGCCCGGACCCGGCTCGGAGCCGTCGACTACCTGACCGACCCCGGCATCGCCACCGCCGTCTTCCTGGCCGACGCGTTGGGCAAGCCGCTGCTGATCGAGGGCCCGGCGGGGGTCGGCAAGACCGAGTTGGCCAAGGCGGTCGCGGCGGCCGCCTCCGCCGAGCTGATCCGATTGCAGTGCTACGAGGGTCTGGACGAGTCCCGCGCGCTGTACGAGTGGGACTACCGCAAGCAACTGCTGCGCATCCAGGCGGGCGTGGACGGGTGGGACGAGGCGCGGGCCGGGATCTTCGCCGAGGAGTTCCTGCTGGCCCGACCGCTGCTCACCGCGATCCGCCGGGACGAGCCGACCGTGCTGCTGATCGACGAGACGGACAAGGCGGACGTCGAGGTCGAGGGGCTGCTGCTCGAAGTGCTCTCCGACTTCCAGGTCACCATCCCCGAGCTGGGCACGATCACCGCTTCGCGGCGCCCGTTCGTGGTGCTCACCTCGAATGCGACGCGCGAGCTGAGCGAGGCCCTGAAGCGGCGGTGCCTGTACCTGTACATCGACTACCCGACGCCGGAGCGCGAGCGCGACATCGTGCTCACCCGCGTGCCCGGGATCCGCGAGCAACTCGCCGAGCAGGTGGTGCGCACCGTCGCGTCGCTGCGGGCCCTGGAGCTCAAGAAGGCGCCGTCGATCGCCGAGACCCTGGACTGGGCCCGGACGTTGATCGCGCTGGCGGCCGACGAGTTGGACGAGGAGACGATCGCGAGCACGCTCGGCGTCGTGCTCAAGCACGCCTCCGACCACACGCGGGCCGCGAAGGAACTCGGCCTGCCCGGCATCGGCGGCTGATCGCCGATGTCCCTCCTCGACCGACACACCGGCTTCGTCCGGGCGCTGCGACACGGCGGATTGCCGGTATCGCTCGCCGAAGGACTGGACGCGGTCCGCGCGTTGACCGTGCTCGACCTCGCGGACCGGGAGACGCTGCGGGCCGCCTACGCGGCGTCGTTGTGCAAGCGGCACACCCACCGGGCGGTCTTCGACACACTGTTCGAGCTGTGGTTTCCGGTGGGCGCGGCGGCGCGGGCCGACGCCGGTCCGGTCGATGCGACCGACGAGGAGCCGGACGGCGCGACCGAGGGCGGGGCAGCCGCGGACGCCGAGGCCTTCCGCGACCGGTTGCGCGAACTTCTGCTCGGCGAGGACGACATCGCCCTGCGCCGACTGGCGCGCGAGGCGGTCGGTCGGTTCGGCGCCTTCGACGGGCCCTCGGGGGCCTCGTGGTCCGCGCACATGGTCGGTCGGGCGCTCGACCCGCGGACGCTGATGGCGGGTCTGCTGCGCGCGGTTCTCGGCGGGCAACTCCCGGGCGGGGTGGCCGAACGCAACGCACGGCGGATGATCCAGACCCGGGTGGACCGGCTGAACGAGCACATCCTTTCCGACGTGCGCCGCCGGCTCGCCGAGGAACGCGGCATCGAGCGGGTCGCCGAGACCGCGGTCAAGCCGGCCGTGGAGAACCTCGACATCCTGCGCGCGAGCCGGACCGACCTGATCGCGCTGCGCCGGGAGATCCAACCGCTCGCGCAGCGCCTGGCCACCCGGCTGACGATCCGGCAACGGGCGGGCCGGCACGGCCGCCTGGACTTTCGCCGCACGGTTCGCGCGTCGTTGTCCACGGGCGGCGTGCCGTTGACCACCCATCACCGCCCGCGCCGGCCGCACAAGCCCGAGCTGGTGGTGTTGTGCGACGCGAGCGAGTCGGTCTCCTCGTTCGCCCACTTCACCCTGATGCTCGCCTACGCACTGCGCGAACAGTTCGCCCGGGTGCGGGCGTTCGCGTTCATCGACACGGTGGACGAGGTGACCCGGTTCTTCGAGCAGCCGGGCGGCGACGTCACCGAGGCGATGCGCCGGCTGACCGCGGAGGCGAATCTGGTGCGGCTGAGCGGACACAGCGACTACGGACACGCGTTCAACGTCTTCGCGATGCGCTACGCCGACGTGATCGGCCCGAAGTCCTCGCTGCTGATCCTGGGCGACGCGCGGAACAACTACCAGGACCCGGCCCTGGCGGCCCTCGCGGCGATGGTGACGCCGGCCCGGCACGCGTGGTGGCTCAATCCCGAGCCGGAGCGGGACTGGGACACGGGGGATTCGATCGCCGGCGTGTACGGCCGGCGGATTTCCATGATCGAGTGCCGCAACCTGACTCAACTGGGGCAGTTCATCGGCGAGTTGGCCTGATCGCAAGCGGCTCACCGCGGACTCGACGGCGGCCGGAGTGGTTGGCGGAGGCGGTCGACCGAAACGGTCCGTACATTCGGGGGAGGACATGAAGGAGGGCGTCGCCGCGTTCCTGGCCAAGCGGGCACCGGAGTGGACCGGCCGCTGACCCGCTACACCTCCACGTCGGCGGCTCGACCACCGGTCATCCGCAGCAATTCCGCGTACGTGGTCGGGTACATGTGGTTGTGGTCGCCGGCGCCGGCCCAGACCACGTCGTGTCTGGCCAGCCAGGTGTCGACCAGGGTGCGGATCCGGTGCGGGTGGCCGACCGGGGCCACCCCGCCCACCTCCTGGCCGGTCGCGGAAAGCACGAAGGCCGGGTCGGCGCGGCGCATCTTGCGGATGCCGAGGAGGCGGGAGACCACCCGGGTGTCGACCCGATGCGCCCCACTGGTGATCACCAGCAGCGGTTGGCCGTCGGCGGAGAACACCAGGCTGTTGGCGATCGCGCCGACGTCGCAGCCCAATACCTCGGCGGCGGCTGCCGCGGTCGGCACCGTCTCGGTGAATTCCCGGATCTCTCCCGTGGCATCGAGTGCGCGCAGCGCCTCGGCGACCTTGTCGACCGGCGTGTTCATGGGGTGAGCGTAATACTCCCGCGGTGCTACCTTGACCGGCCATGACAGCAAATCGTCGGGTGCTCTTGATCAGTGGATCGCTTCGGGCGGAGTCCACCAACTCCGCGCTGGTCCGGACCGCACGCGAGGTCGCACCCTCCGGCGTGGACGCGGTCGTGTTCGACGGGCTCGGTCGGCTGCCGCATTTCAACCCGGACGAGGACCACGAGCCGCTGCCCCCGGCCGTCGTGGAACTGCGGGCCGCGATCGACGCCGCCGACGCGGTGCTGTTCTCCACCCCCGAATACGCCGGCGCGCTGCCCGGGTCGCTCAAGAACCTGCTCGACTGGACCGTCGGCGGCGTGGAGACCAGCGAGAAGCCGGTGGCCTGGATCAACGCCTCCGCCAACCCGGGCGGCGCGGCCAGGGCACACGAGTCGTTGCGTGTCGTGCTCGGCTACACCGGAGCCGACGTCGTCGAATCGGCCTGTGTACGCGTGGGTGTGGCCCGCGACGCGGTGGGCCCGGACGGCCTGATCGCCGACCCCGAGGTGCGCGAGGGCATCACCGCCGTCCTGACCGCGCTCACCGAAGCGACCCGCGTCACCCACCCCTGACCACGGCCGTCCCACCCGGCCGGAGCCGGCCGCCCGGGTGTGGTCCGTCGGTGTACGGCGTGCCGTCGAGGCTCGCCGGTCCTGGCGACCGTGTTTCCCGTACTGATCGCGCTCGCCGCCTTCGGGCTGCGGCCGGCCGCCGGGTCGGCACCGGTACCGGACCCGGCGGCCGGCGCGTTGCGGGTGGTCACGTACAACATCCGGATGGGCTTCGGCGTGGACGGTCGCTTCGATCCGGACCGTACGGCGAACACGATCCGGGCCCTGAAGCCGGACTACCCCGCGGACAACCCGAAGAAGGAGATCGACCAGATCCTGGTCGACCCCCGATTGCGGGTCGCAGCCGTCGACTCCCCACCGTCGCAGGCATCCGACCACCTCCCGATCGCGGTGACCCTCGTCTACTGACGTGCCTCCGGCCGACTCGACGCCCTGAAGCGCCAAGCGCCCGGCGAGCCGCATCATTCGGCCCGCCCGGCGTTCGAGGACACCGGCCGGAGGCCGGCCCGGGCCGCGAGGCCCGGGGTCACCCGCGCGGCGGCCTTGCTGTTGCCGAATGTGGGCACCGTCCTTCGGATGGCCACCGTCACGCGTGGCTCCGGAGGAGGGGTGTGCGACGGTGGCCGAGCGCGATGAGCCGGACCCGCATCGCTGGCAGGCGCTCGCGGTCTGTCTGATCGCGGGGTTCATCACCCTGCTGGACGTGTCGATCGTCAACGTCGCGCTGCCGTCCATCCGGGAGGGCCTCGGCGCGAGTGTGAGCGACATCCAGTGGGTGCTGTCCGGCTACGCGCTGACCTTCGGACTCGCCCTGGTACCGGCCGGCCGGATCGGCGACGCGCGTGGTCGCCGGATGATGTTCATGACCGGCCTGGCCCTGTTCACCGGCGCCAGCGCGTTGTGCGGCGCGGCGCAGACGTCCCTGTGGCTGGTGTTGGCCCGGCTGCTTCAGGGCATCGCGGGCGGCATCCTCACGCCGCAGGTGTCCGCGCTGATCCAGCAGATGTTCTCCGGCCACGAACGCGGCCGCGCGTTCGGCATGTTCGGCACGGTGATCGGCATCTCCACGGCCGTCGGCCCACTGCTCGGCGGCCTGATCATCAAGGTGTTCGGCGCCGACGAGGGCTGGCGCTGGGTGTTCTACGTCAACCTTCCGATCGGCATCGTCGCCTTCGTGCTGGCCCGGCGGTTGTTGCCCGGTCCCGACCACGAGAGCCGGGCCTGCCTGCGCGATCTGGATCCGATCGGGGTGCTCCTGCTCGGCTCCGGCGTGGTGTTGCTGCTGCTGCCACTGGTCGAGGCGCGCCAGTGGCAGGGCCCCGCCAAGTGGCTGCTGCTGCCGGCCGCGGCGGTGTTCTTCGGCGCCTTCGTACTGTGGGAGATCCGCCAGGGCCGGCGCGGTCGCAAACCGGTGGTCGACCTGGCGCTGTTCACGTTCCACTCGTACACACTCGGCCTGTTGGTGATGCTGTTCTACTTCGCCGGATTCACCTCGATCTTCTTCGTCTTCACCCTCTACCTCCAGTCCGGGTTGGGCTACAGCGCGCTGCTCGCGGGCCTGGCGATCACCCCGTTCGCGCTCGGCTCGGCGGTGGGCGCGTCGATCGGCGGGCGACTGGTGAACCGGCTCGGCCACGCGCTGGTGACCGGTGGCCTGCTGATGGTCGTAGTGGGTCTGATCGGTGCGAACCTGGCGGTGTACGAGGTGCCGGGGCACCGGGTCGGCTGGGTACTGGTGGCGCCGCTGCTGTTCGCGGGTCTGGGCAGCGGAATGGTGATCTCGCCCAACCAGACGCTGACCCTGGCCGAGGTGCCGCCCGTGCAAGGCGGCGCCGCGGGCGGGGTGCTGCAGACCGGGCAGCGGATCGGCTCGGCGATGGGGATCGCGGCGGTCGGGTCGGTCTTCTTCTCTCGGCTGGCCGCCGACCAGGGCCGGGACTGGGCCGGGCCGCTGCGCCACGGGCTGATGGTCTCGGTGGGCTTCGTGCTCGCGGCATTCGTGGTCGCCTTCCTGGACCTGCGCAAGGGCCGCGCCCTGATGCCCCGGTAGCACCGCGCCTTCGGGGAGGCGTCCGCGCGACCCGGTAGCGTCCGGGCATGACTTTCGACATCCACGCGGCGCTGCCCGCCGCGCTCGCGGACCGGGCCGGAGCCTGGGAGTTCATCCGCGCGCTCGCCGCCGACCGGGCCAAGGCGATCGGGGCCGCGGACGGATACGACCCGGCGGAACTGGACGCGAGTGCCGCCCGACTGGGCGTGCGGTTGCCGACCGCGCTTCGGGAGCTGTACGACCTCCTGGGTCGGCGCGACGACCTGACGAGCAATCACGACGTGCTGCTGGCGCCGGACAAGCTCTACGTCGAGGACGGTGTGTTGGTCTTCCGCGAGGAGAACCAGGGCGTGGCGTGGTGGGGTGTGCGGCCCGATGGTGAGGATCCCGCGGTGCTCGCGAGGTACGACACGGCCGAGCCCTGGTCGGCCTGGCTGCCGCGATTGTCGGTCGCGGCGATGGAGATCGTGCTGTCCGAGATCCTGCTGTTCGACGACGAACTCGTCGAGGCGATCGAACTCGCTCCCGAGGAGGTCGACCAACTTCCGGAGGAGATGCGGGAGTTGGCTTTCCCCGGGTATCCCGAGTGCGAGGAGTCCGGGAACCGGGTGCGCTGGTTCACGAGTCCCGATCTGCTGGCCCGTTACGACGGGGGGATGGTCGTGTTCCGAGCGCGCACGGAAGAGGACATGGAGTACTTCTTCGACGTGGTCTGCGGCGAGGACGAGGACGAGCCGGACGCTTGAACCGGCGGCCCGAGACGCGGACGCACCCGGCGCCTTGGACGCGCCGAGGCCCGGCGCCCCCGCACGGGACGTCGAGCCTCGGCCGTATCCTCCGGTCCGGATCAGGATTGGCTGTTGCGGAACGGCTCCTTCGGCTTGCCCAGGTTCGGCTTGCCGAGCACGTCCTTGGCCGACAGCGCGTAGATGCCGTGGTTGGTCAGCACCCACACGACGTTGCGGTCCCACTCGACGTAGACGCCGTGCGTCTGGTTGCCCATCGCCCACTCCGGGAAGGCGCCGTCCTCGGTCGGCCAGTCCCTGGTCTTGGTGCCGAACGCCTTGGGTACGAAGTACGCCTCGATCTCCGGTCGGGCCGGGTTCTTGACGTCGAAGACCTGGGCGCCCGCGTTGTAGAAGCCGTACACGAGTGTGCCGTCGTCGTGCCGGCCCGGGTTGGTGTAGTAGCCGGTGCGCTTGGGCCCGAAGCTGCCCCGGCGCTGGCAGTAGTCGGTGATCCCGGCCGACCTCGGCGGCGTGGGCCGGGGCAACCGGCCGACGATCCGCGGATTGGCCACGTCCCGCGCGTCGATCTGGTAGATCGGCTTGTACGGCTCGTAGCAGTCCTCGGTCAGCGGGTAGCCGGAGAGGTAGATCATCCCGGTCTTCTCGTACTGCGACACGTCGATGTTGTCGCCCTCGGTGCCCGCCACCGACGGCGGCAGGTCCACGTGGCCCACCTGACGCATCCTCGCCGGGTCCGAGATGTCGAGGATGGTCATGCCCAGGCCGCCCTGGACCGCGAAGCCGTACCGGCCGCCCTGCTCGACCGACTTGGGGACGAACAGCGACATCCGCGCGCCCAGCCAGCTGGTGCGGTTGCCGCAGCGCGGGTTCCTCGCGTACGCGTCGTCCTCGCCGGTGACCTGACCGGGCAGGTGCCAGGTGTCCAGCAGCTTCGGCCCGGTCGGGTCGGACATGTCGTAGGACTGGTAGCCGGCCGAGTGCAGGTTGGTCGGGTACTCGGTATTGGCGAAGGTGTCGTTCGGCGCGACGGCGATGAACATGTACTTGCCGCCGTCCCAGTACGGCACGTCCAGCGAACCGGAACCCTGCTGGGCTTTGGTCGGGTCGCTGTTCAGCGGGTTCGGCTGGGTCGAGTCGGTGCTGACGGTCGAGATCAGCCGCCAATCGGCCTTCCTGGGTCCGTCCAGGCGATAGACCTTGAAGCCCTTGAGCCCGGGCTTTCCGCGCAGCTTGGCCACGCCCTCCGGGTTGCCGTACTTGTCGTGGCCCGGCTCGTCGGTCAGTTCGCTGATCTGCCGCTTGTCCTCGAAGGACTGCACCATCACGTAGGCGTTCAGCCGCTTGTTCCACTGGATCGTGGACGCGCCCCAGTAATCGCCCGCCGCCCAGGTGCCGTTGGCCTTGAGCTCGTCGCCGCCCACGTCCTCGCGGGACATCCTCTCCACCACCGTGACGTGTGTGACGTCGGTGATGTCGTAGACGCGACCCTCGGAACGGTCGTACTGGAACATGTACCGGCGCCCGCCGAAGTCGACGATGTTCTGCCACGTGTGGAAGAAGTCCGGGGTGAAGTCGTAGCCCTCGTAGGCGGCTTCGACGTTCATGTTCTTCACGTACTGCCTGCCGTCGTAGTCGGCGCGGCGCCCCGGGAAGGGGTGCGGGTTCTCCTCGTCGAGCGGGGTGGACGCGGGAGCCAGGAACGAGCCGTCGAGTTGCATGCCGTACGCGTTCGGGTCGGCCGGCTGCGGTCGGCGCTCCTGGCATACGAACGGAATGTTCGGGTCCTGCGCGGTACCCGCGGCGTTCGCGGTGTGCGGCGCGGAGCCGGCGGCGGTGCGGCCGGGGTCGCCCAGGTAGGTGCTGCCGGTGACGGCGACCAGGGCGGCCAGCGCGACCGCGCCGGACCTGCCGTATCCGCGGGATCTGCCGGCCCTGCTGCCGAGGGTGGGTGTGCGGCGCATCTGACGAACCTTCCGACACGGGACAATGACGGGGAAGTGCGCTTGCGTGGGGCGGTGTCGCGCGGGAGCGGGCCGAGACGGGTTCGGCCCGCCGCCGATCCGGCGGGGCAATACGGCGAGCGCGCCGTGATGGCCGGCCGAACCGCCCTCGTCACCTCTTCGCAGGCGAAGTGCACCTTCTGCGAAGGGACCCGACCGTGACCCCGGATGCTCCGGTGTCACCGCGCGTTGGTCGAGGACCGCGGTGTCGACGGACCGATCCGCTCCGCCGCGCGGAACGGGTCGGCGTCGTGGCCGAACAACAACGGCGTGCCCAACTCGACCCGGCACCCGTACCCGGTGCCGTGCCTGCGACATCGGGTGGATGGCTCGTCAAGAAGCGGTCGCCACGTGCATGATGGCTGCGCCGGCGCATGTCCATCCAATGCCGATCCGGTGCCATTGCATCACCAAACAGGTATGCGTGCCCGTGCGGTACGCAGCACCGAACCGGTACGGGGAGCCTGCGTGGACCTACTCGACGGACGCCTGAAGTTCCGGCATCTGACCCTGATCACGGCGATCGCCGCGCACGGGGGAGTCAGCCGCGCGGCCGAGGCACTGCACCTGACCCAGCCCGCCGCGACCCGCACTCTGCGCGAGTTGGAGACGATGGTCGGCGTCCCGCTGTTCGAGCGTGGCCCGCACGGGATGAGTCCCACGCTCTACGGCGACGCCCTGGTCGCCCATGCGCGGGTGATCCTGGCCGAGGTGCGCCGGGCGGGCGACCACATCGCGAGCCTGCGCGAGGGACAGACCGGTACGGTCACCGTCGGCACGCTGCTCGCGGGCACCAGCGTGCTGCTGCCGCGCGCGGTGTCCGCGCTCAAGCGGGACCGACCCGGAATCACCGTGATCGTCCGCGAGGCCACCTACGACGTGCTGTATCCGCAACTGCTCGCCGGCGAGATCGATGTCGTGGTCGGCCGGCTCGGCCGGGCCGAGGACGCCGGGCGGGTACGGCAGACAGCGCTGTATCGCGAGCCGATCCGACTGGTGGTCCGGCGCGACCACCCGCTCATGGAAACCGCGCGCGTGCTCGCCGACACGATCGCGCACCCGTGGATCCTGCCGCTCGAACAGACGGCTCTGCGCAGCGAGTTGGCCCAGCTGTTCACGCGCAGCGGGCTACCGCTGCCGGCCGACCGGGTCGAGTGCACCTCGATCCTGACCGTGCGGGCGCTGTTGCTGGCCACCGACATGATCGCCGCGCTGCCCGAACTCGTGGTCACCGGTGACGAGCGGCTCGCGGTGCTGCCGGTGCCGCTGGAGTCGGTGCGCCGCACGGTGGGCACCACGCTGATGGCGGACCGGACGCCGACGCCGGCGGTGAGCGCGTTCCTCGCCTGTATCGGCGATCAGGCGGTGGCGCTGCGGGCCGCGCTCGGCGAGGAGGCGGCACTCGACCCGGACTGAGCGTCACGGCCGCGCCACCGGACATCGTGTTCGAGCGTATGTCGGCCGGTGTGCAGCGGGCCGCGGGTCGCGGCGCAACGGTACAGGTCGGTCGATTCCGGGATATTCGCCGGCGGAACGGGTAGCCGGCACCCCGATCAAGGTGCGACAGTTCGAATAACGCGGCGACGGTGCCCAGACCCGTGCCGGCTCTTACCGGATCGCGCCGCGTGTGTCCATGGTGCTCGACCCCCTCACGGGGGGCGCAGCCTGCCCCCGCAACAGGGGGGCTTGTCGGATCGTCCTTCGGACGGGCGGTCAATAGCGTCGAGATGGCGCCAAGCCACCGCGCTCAGCCGACCACCCTTCTCCCAGATACCGGGACGTCCCATGACCTTGACCGCACCCACTCTGGACAATCCGGAGATATCTCCGCCACCACGTCGGGGCAGCGACTTCGCGCCGCTGCTCGCCGACCTCAAGGCGGCCGGACTGCTGGAGCGGCGCACCGCCTGGTACGCCCGGATGATCGGCCTGAACCTGCTCTTCCTGCTCGGTTCCTGGGCCGCGGTCGTGTGGGTGGGCGACTCGTGGTGGCAGCTCGCCATGGCCGTTCCGGTCGCGCTGTTCACCACGCGCGCCTCCTTCGTCGGCCACGACGCCGGCCACCAGCAGATCGCCCGCACCGCCCGCACCCACCGCGCGCTCGCGCTGCTGCACGGCAATCTGCTGATGGGAATGAGCTGCGGGTGGTGGAACGCGAAGCACAACAAGCACCACGCCAACCCGAACCATCTGGAGAAGGACCCCGACGTCGCGGTCGGCGTGCTGGTCTGGGATGCCGACCAGACCGGCGGTCGCACCGGCCTGATGGGCTGGCTGACCCGGCACCAGGCCCGGCTGTTCTTTCCGCTGCTGCTGCTCGAAGGGCTCAACCTCAAGGTCAACGGCCTGATGGCGCTCAAGGAGCGGACCCCGCGCGAGCGCCTGGTGGAGGGCTCGGTCCTGGCCGTGCACTACGCCGTGTACGTCTCGGTGCTGCTGATCGCGATGTCCCCGGTCAAGGCGCTGGTCTTCGTCCTGGTCACGCACGCGCTGCTCGGCCTGCACCTGGGCATGGCGTTCGCGCCCAACCACAAGGGCATGCCGGCGCCCGAGTCCGGCGTGAAGTGGGACCACCTGCGGCGTCAGGTGCTGACCTCGCGCAACGTCGAGGGCGGCCCGGTCACCGACTGGATGCTCGGCGGGCTGAACTACCAGATCGAACACCACCTGGTGCCGAACCTGCCGCGGGTGAACCTGCGAAAGGCGCAGCCGATCGTGCGCGCGCACTGCGCCCGGCTCGGCGTGCCCTACCTGGAGACGAGCCTGGTGCGGTCCTACCGGCAGGCGCTGGGCCACATGCACGACGTGGGTGCCTCGCTGCGCGCCGAGCGGACCGGGCGCGCGGGCTAGGAGCTCCGTCGGCAAACTGGCGGAGAAAGATGCCCGAAGACGATTGATGTGTTCTACATCTATCTCTAGGGTGGGGCCGACCATCCCCTTCCCCACCCAGGAGCGCGTCCCGTGGCCGGCCCCGCCTCAACCCCGCAGGACCCGCGACAACGTTTCCTGGTACCGGTCCTGGGCTCCTGTGGCATTGTCGCCGCGCTCATGCAGACCGTGGTGGTACCGCTGCTCCCGGACCTGCCCGCGCTGACCGGCAGCTCGGCGTCGACGGTCAGCTGGACGGTCACCGCGACCCTGCTCAGCGGCTCGGTGTGCACGCCGCTGCTCGGTCGGGCGGGCGACATGTTCGGCAAGAAGCGCATGCTGGTCGTGGCGATGAGCGTGCTCTCGATCGGCTCGGTGATGTGCGCGCTGACCTCGGACATCGGCGTACTGATCGTCGGCCGCACCCTCCAGGGCATGGCCACCGCCGTGGTCCCGCTGGGGATCAGCATCCTGCGCGACGAATTGCCGCCGGCCAAGGTCGGCGGCGGCGTCGCGATGATGAGTTCGACACTGGGCATCGGCGCGGCCGTCGGCCTGCCACTGGCGGGCCTGGTCGTGGACCACGCCGACTGGCACGCGATGTTCTGGGGCGCCACCGCGCTCGCGCTGCTGGTCCTGGGGCTGGTCCTGCTGGTCGTCCGCGAATCGCCGGTACGCAGTCCCGGCCGGTTCGACGTGGTCGGCTCGCTCGGCCTGGCCGCGTTCCTGGTCTGCCTGCTGCTCGCGGTGTCCAAGGGCACCGCCTGGGGCTGGACGAGCGCCCGCACACTGAGCCTGCTGGGTGCCGCCGTGCTGATCCTGCTCGCGTGGGGGATGCACCAGTGGCGGGTGGGCACCCCGCTGGTGGACCTGCGGGTGACCGCGCGACCGGCGGTGCTGCTGCCCAACATCGCCGCGCTGTTCATCGGCTTCTCGTTCTACGCGAACAGCCTCTCCACCGCCCAACTGGTGCAGACGCCGAAGGAGAGCGGCTACGGACTGGGCGTCTCGGTCGCGATCGGCGGCCTGTGCCTGCTGCCCGGCGGGGTGATGATGGTCGTGCTCTCGCCGATCTCCACCCGACTGACCGCCACCCGAGGACCCAGGTTCTGCCTCGGTGTCGGTGCGATCCTGCTCGGCCTGGGCTATGTGGTGCGGATCTTCACGAGCCACGAGTTGTGGACCATCATCATGGGCGCGACCGTCGTCGCCTCCGGCACGGCGATGTGCTACTCGGCGCTGCCGATGCTGGTCATCCGGGCCATCCCCGCCGCGCAGACCGCCGCAGCCAACGGCATCAACGCGCTGATGCGCACGATCGGCCAGGCCGTGTGCAGCGCGGTGGTGGCAGCCGTGCTCACGTCGTACACGATGTCCGTCGGCGGCCACGTGCTGCCCACCCTGCACGCCTACATGGTCGTCTTCGTGATCGCCGGCATCGTGGCCGGCTGCGCGCTGGTCGCGTGCCTGTGCATTCCCGAGCCCGCAGGCCCGACGGCCGTGCCGGTCCCGCCCGAATCGGCGGGCTCCGACCGGGCCGTCGAGCCCCGATCCATCGCGGCTACGCCGGACCCAACCGGTCGAACATGATCAGCCCGTCCTCGAAGACGGTCAGGTTGGCCACCTTCGCGTCCTTCGCCCGGATCGCCGCAGTGAATGCCTGCTCGTAGGCGAACATCGGGACGTCCTTGGCCAGTTCGCGCTGCACTACCGCGTAGGCGGCCCGCCGGGTGGAGGTGTCGGTGGTGGCCCGGGCCTGGTCCAGCGCCTGGTCCACGGCCGGGTTCTTCCACTGCATGTGGTTGTCCTGGCCCTTGGAGTGCAGGAAGTTGTACAACACCGGCTCCGGGTCGTCGAAGGACAACACGAACTCGCCCGCGTCGAACTGCCGCTGGATCTGCACCTTCTGGAGGTACTGGGTGCCCTCCAGAAACTCGGTCTTCATGGTGATGTTCTTCATCTCTGCCGTCTGCGCGAGCCAGTACTCGGCGGTCAGATGCGAGCCCGGGCTGTTGTAGGTGCTGTACGTGAAGGCCAGCGGCTTGCCCTCGGCGGCGAGCGCGTCCAGCAGTTGCTGGGCCTCGACCCGGTTGTTCGACGGCAGGGTCGCCTCCGGCGCGGCGAATTCCGGCGCGGCGAATTCCGAACCCGGGCGCAGGAAGGTGCTCAGCGGTTTGCCGGTGCCGTCGGTGACCACCTTCGCACGCGCCACCGGATCCATGATCAGCGCGAACGCGCGCCGCGCGCGCGGATCGTCGAACGGCGGCCGACTGGTGTTGAACAGCGTCATGAACCCGCCGCTCTTGCCCTCGGTGAGCACTGGCAGACCGGCCTTTTGTGCGTCGCCGAGCAGCTTGGCCTGGGCCGTGGTCAGCACCTGCGCCTGATTGGCGGCCAGCATGGCCAGTCGCTGCGACTGGTCGACCACCGGCTTGAGGGTCAGCTCCTTCAGCGGCGGCCGGCCGCCCACCTGCCAGTACTTGGGATTGCGCTCCAGGACCATCTGCTGGTCGCGCACCCAGCTCTTGAGTCGGTATGGCCCGGCGCCCACCGGCTTGGCGCCGAAGCCCTTGGGATCGGCCCGGATCGCGGTGGGCGACCCGATGAACGCGAGATTGTGCGCGATCACCTTGTCGAAGTGCGCGTTCGGCGCCGGCAGCGTGACCCTGACGGTCCGGCTGTCGGTGGCGGTTATGCCGAGCCCGGCGACCACGCGCGCCTGCAGCGACTTGTTCGCCGGATCGGCGTGCCGCTCCCAGTTGAACTTGACCGCCTCGGCGTCCAGCGCGGTGCCGTCGGAGAACTTCAGGTCCGGCCGCAGCCGCAGCGTCCAGACCCGACCGCCCTCCGCCGCGGTCGCGCTCTCGGCGAGTTGCGGTTGGGCCCGGCCGGTCTTCGGGTCGATCCACAGCAGCACGTCGAACACGGCCGCGGCCTGGGTGCCGCCGGTGATCTGGGAAAGGCTCGCCACGATCGGGTCCAGGCTGCGCGCCTCCTGAGTGACCAGGACGGTCATCGCGCCGCGCGCCGAGCCGCCGGCGCCGTCGTCGGAGCCGCATGCGGAAGTGGTCAGGATCAGTCCGGTCAACGCGGCGAACAGGGCCGCCTGCCGGGTGGGCACGGATCGCACGGTGGTCGCTCCTCGCATGGGCCCACCTGGGTCGGGCAGACCCTGGGTCTCCATGGATGCTGCGTCCGGGGGGTCAACGGGGATCAACCTAGAGTCCCTCCTGACTCACCGTCAACAACCGTTCCATGCAGAGTGATGGCCGAGCGAGTGCGGCCGAGGCGGGGCGCCGGCTGCGGGCCGGTCGGGTGATTGATGCGATTTCCGTGGCGAATCGGGCATAGGACGCTGTGTTTGTCGATGCCATGAGGCCGGAACGCACGCCAGGAGACCGCATGACGACCGCCGCACTGTCGCCGGAACTGCTCGCCGAGCTGCGCCGCCCGCGCGCGTATCCAGCGGTGTCCCTGACGCTGCCCACGCACCGGCACCGCCCGGAGAACCAGCAGGACCACATCCGGTTGCGGAACGTGCTGGCCGAGGCGGAGAAGCGGCTCGCGGCGGACCCGGAGGTGGGCCGGGAGGCCCGGATCAAGACCGTCGACCGGCTCAAGGCCGCGGCGGCCGAGCTGGACCCCGAGCACTTCCTGGACGGCTTGGTCCTGTACGCCTCGGCCGACGAGCACTACGCCTTCACCGTGCAGGCGCCGGTGAGTGAGCGGGTGGTGCTCGCGACCACCTACCTCACCCGCAACCTGGTGGCCGCGGCCGAACGGCTCACCCCCTACTGGGCGCTCGTGCTCAGTGAGCACGAGGTGCACCTGTGGCACGGCCGCGGCGACGAGGCGCACGAGGTCCGCGACGGCGGCTTCCCGATCACCTCGGCCGGTCCGGAGCGGGACGGACCTCCCACGCGCGAGGGCGGCGGGCTGGGCGTGAGCGAGGACTTCCGGCGGTTGCTGAACGAGGCCGACGAGCAGTTGGCGCGGGCGCTCGCCGGACGCGAGGACAAGGTCGTCCCGGTCGGACTGCGACCGCAGGTCAAGGCGTTCCGGGAGAGCACCCGCAACGGCGCGCACCTGGCCCGGACCGAGCTGGAGGTCGGCGGCGTGAACGAGGCGACGCCCGGTCAGTTCGCCGAGATCCTCGCGCCGGCGCGGACCGCGCTGGCCGCGGAGGCGACCGCCGCAGCGCTGCGGGCGCTGGACGACGCGCGCAGTGGCAAGCGGTACTCCGGCGGCATCCAGGAGGTGTGGACGCCCGCCCGGGCCGGCCGCGGCGCGCTGCTGGTGGTCGAGGAGGGGCTGCGGGTGACCGGTCGACTGGTGACGGTCGATCGCACCGGCGAGATCGTGCTCCAGGTGCTCACCGGGCCGCACGCCGAGGACGCGGTACTGGCCGGCCGAGCCGAGGACGACATCGTGGACACCGTGGTCGAGGCGACCCTGGAGGCGGACGGCAAGGTGGTCTTCGTGCCCGACGACACGCTCAAGGAGGCCGGCGGCATCGCGCTGGCGCTGCGCTACTAGTGCCGCGCTGCGGCCGGCCGGCAACACGAGGAGTGTGCGGCGGTGACCCTTGGGGGTCGCCGCCGCACTCGGTCGATACGGGTCGTGCCGGGGTCGGGTCGACGGCGCGGACGACCGGTCAGTGCAGGTCGCGCTCCAGCGCCTCGAGGTCGTCCTCGTATGCGGTACTGGTCTCGAACCGGTAGATGATGCTGCGCGGATCCGCGTCGTCGAACGGGGCGTCCAGCCATTCGCCCGGCTCGGTCGGTTCGATCGCCGACACCCACAGGGTGGAATCGCCCGGTTCCAGGCCGAGTTCCTCGGCGCGCTGGGCGATCTCGTCCGGGTCGTACACGTCGAAGAGCACCGCGACCGCGCTCGACGCGCTGTCCGCCCCGGTGTCGCGGGGGGACGCCGGCGGTTCCGCGTCGCCGGCCTCCGCGTCGGCCCGGCGGGCGTGGTCGACGAGCGTGATCAAGTCCTTGATTGCGTAGTCCCGGCGGATCAGCACGGTGACCGCCTCCGGGTTGGTGGGCCCCTCGTACTCGGTTTCCTCGGTGCTGCCGGGCACTTCGAACGGGGTGACCTCGTCGTAGGCGTCGTACAACAATTCGTCGTATGCCTCGGCGGCGGCCGCGAGCGCGTCGTACGCGGCGAACACGGCCGGGTCGCTCTCGCCCTGGCGGGCTTCGACGGCGGCCAGATGGTCGTCGATCGCCGATTTGAGAACGTCCGCGGCGGCACGGACCTGCTCTGGCGTGGGCTGCGCAACACCGGTCATGGGGTGACGTTATCCGCAAGACCCCCACGCGCGCACAATGGTTCACTGATGGCGGAGTCGGAGAGTTACCAAAAGGCCGGTCACCGCGCCTTCGCGCGGCCGCCGGGGAACGGAAACATGGCGGAATACGAGTTTCGGCAACTGGACATCCCGCGCGGCACCTCCCGGACCGACGCGTGTCGCATCCTGACCGAGCAAGCTGAGTACGGCTACTGGGAGCTGGACCGGTTGCTCCTGCGTGGCGACGGCAGCCGACGAGTGGTCCTGCGGCGCCGGATCATTCGACAGGTGCGGACCATGTGACGGACCGTCACGCCACGAGGACCACCCGCCCCTGTCCTCCCAGGGGCGAGCAGTCCTCGAGTTCGTTTGGCCGTGCAGGCCGTGCTCAGTCCTGCGCGGGCCGCGAGCGGCGGTACAACACGAAGCCGCCGAGCAGCAGTGCGGCGCCGATCGGGGCCACGGTGAGTGCGTTCGAACCGGTCTGAGCGAGCGAGCCGGTGCTCGTGGACCCACCGGTGGTGTCGCCGGTGGCCCCAGCCGAGCTGCCGCCGGTGCTGCCGCCCGTGGTGCCGCCCGTCGTGCCACCGCTGGTGCCACCGGTGGTCGGCGGCTTCATGGTGGGGGGCTTGGTGGCCGGCGGGTGCGTGGTGGGCGGGTGCGTGGTGGGGGGCTTGGTGGTCGGCGGCTTGGTGGCCGGCGGCTTGATCTGCGGAGGGTGCGTGGGGTTCGACGCGTTCACGCAGTGGTTGCCGAACGCCGGGTTCAGGGCGCCGATCACGTTCACCGTGTTCCCGCACACGTTCACCGGAACGTGGATCGGGATCTGGATGTTGTTGCCCGAGGCCACGCCGGGCGAGCCGACGGCTGCGCCATCGGCCGCACTGCCGGCGTTGGCCACACCTACCGCCGCGGACGCGAGGGCGCCCGTGGTGGTGATGACGACCAACAGCCCCTTCTTAGCGAACTGGTGCATGTAAGTACCCCTGTGTCTCTCTCGCGAGGGGCGGGGGACGATGACCCCGCACGGACGTCAACGAGAGCCGGCACAGGAGGTCACCGATTCAGGGACGATTCGCTCGTACGGCTGAGTTTCGGGATTCCTTACAACCAGGTATTGATCGTCTTTGGCTGCTTTTCATCCCAGTCGAGCGCTTGGCCGGCCGGTGGCGATCGTCGGCCGAGGCGTGCCGGTGGGGCGCCCGCGAGCCACCCGCGGGTGTGCTCCGAGCGCGGGTCACCGCACAGCGGGACGGCCCCGAGACCGTGAGGTCTCGGGGCCGTCCGCACGCCAACGAGCGTGTGGCCTGGATCAGGCGTTGATGCAGGTGTTGCCGAACGTGGGGTTCAGCACGCCGATGATGTCGACGGTGTTGCCGCACAGGTTGACCGGGATGTGGATCGGAACCTGGATGTTGTTGCCCGAGAGCACACCGGGGGAGCCGACGGCCGCACCCTGCGCCTCGGAGTCCGCCATGGCGCCACTGGCGCCGGCGAGTACAAGTCCACCGCCGGCCGCGACGATGAACGCGACCTTGCCCATCTTCTTCATGATTCTTTCGTCCTCCTTGTCGACACCACGACGCGCTTGCGCGCCGCACAAGGGGAAACGACGGGATCGGGCGGAGGCTACGCGTGGACCGAGGTATTCACTCGTTCGGGCTTGCCCCCGGGAATGCCGGGCTTCGGGGGCCGAGCCGGCGCGCAGCCGGGGGTGCCGGGACCGTGCGACCGTGCCCGGACCCGACCGCGCGCCGTGCACTCATGCGTTGTCGAGAAAGTGATCCAGCACCCGTACGCCGAACTTGAGGCCGTCCACCGGAACCCGCTCGTCGACGCCGTGGAACATGCCCGCGAAGTCGAGGTCGGCCGGCAGCTTCAGCGGCGCGAAGCCGAAGCAGCGAATGCCCAGATCGGCGAAGGACTTCGCGTCCGTGCCGCCGGACAGGCAGTACGGCACCGCCCGCGCGGCCGGGTCGTGCGCCCGCAGTGCGGCCGACATGGCCTCGACCAGCGCACCGTCGAAGCCGGTCTCCAGGGCCTGGTCGGTGTGCACCGTCTCGCGCCGCACCCGCGGGCCCAGGACCGCGTCCAGTTCGGCGTGGAACTCGTCCTCGAAGCCCGGCAGGAATCGGCCGTCCAGGTGCGCGGTGGCCTGGCCGGGAATCACGTTGACCTTGTATCCGGCGTTGAGCATGGTCGGCTGCGCGGTGTTGCGGATGGTCGCGCCGATGATGCTCGCGATCGGGCCGAGCCGCTCGATCGTGGACTCGATGTCGTCCGGGTCGAGTTCGATGCCCAGCGCGTCCGAGATCTCGTCCAGGAACGCCCGCACCGTCTTGGTGACCCGGATCGGGAACTTGTGCCGACCCACCCGGGCGACCGCCTCGGCCAGTTCGGTGATCGCGTTGTCCTTGGCGATCATCGACCCGTGGCCGGCGGTGCCGTCCACGATCAGCCGCATCCAGTCCATGCCCTTCTGGGCGGTCTCGACCAGGTACAGCCGCAGATCGTCGTTGACCGTGAAGGAGAACCCACCGACCTCGCCGATGCCCTCGCTGACCCCCTCGAACAGGTCGGCGTGGTTGTTCACCAGGTGCCGTGCCCCGAAGAGGCCGCCGGCCTCCTCGTCGGCCACGAAGGCGAGCACGATGTCGCGCGAGGGCAGCCGGCCGGTGCGCACCCGGTCGCGCAGCACCGCGAGCACCATCGCGTCCATGTCCTTCATGTCGACCGCGCCGCGGCCCCACACGCAGTCGTCCGCGACCTCGCCCGCGAACGGATCGTAGGTCCAGTCCGCGGCGTTGGCGGGCACCACGTCCAGGTGGCCGTGGATCAGCAGCCCCGGCCGGGACCGGTCGGTGCCCTCGATCCGGACCACGGTGCTGGCCCGGCCGCGCTCGGATTCGTAGATCTTCGGTTCGAGGCCGACCTCGGCGAGCTTCTCGGCGACGTACTCCGCGGCGGCGCGTTCCCCCGGACCCGAGCCGTCACCGTAGTTGCTCGTGTCGATCCGAATCAGGTCGCGGCACAGGTCGACGACCTCGTCCTCCGCGGTGGTGGTGGGCTGGGGACGGACAGCCTCCGTCATGACGGGCTCCTCGGGAAAGGCGGAACGGCACGTGTGTACGGGTGTACCACCATCCTGCACCCGCGTGCGGAGTCGGCAGGGCCCGAGCTGCCTTCTGACGACCAGTCAGTTGAGCGGGACGGCGACGATCCCGGACGGGCACGCGGGGAGGCCCGGGGCGAGGGGCCCGACGAAAGGCTCCATGGCGTCCTCGGCAACGTCCTCGGCACGAACGTAGGGAGATGCCTCTGACCGGGCGGAACGGGCCGCTGCTACCTTCCGGATCAGGCCGAACAAGCCGAACACCGAACAAGCGGAACAACTCGAACAAGACGCGGCAAGCCGCGAGTCGGACCATCGGGAGGGACGTCGCATGAACGGCACCGCGTGGGGCCTGACCGGTCCCGAATTCCTCAAGCTCTACGGCGGCGTCCTCGCCGGCCTGATCGTCCTCGCGATCGTGTTCCGGATCGTGATGGCCTGGGCGATCCGCGGTCAGGCGAGCCGGGCACCGCTCGGCGCCTACGACGCGGCCTACCTCGCGGGCGGACCCGTCCGGGTCGCCGAGACCGCGGTGGCCTCGCTGATCACCGAGGGATACGTGCACGTGCAGCGCGCCGGTCAGGTCACCGCCGCCACCGGATCGCGGCCGACCGAGCCGGTCGCGGCGGCCGTGATGGACTGCGTGCGCACCACCCGGGGCACCCGGCTCGCGCTGCTGCGGGCCTGGACGCGCAGCACCATGCTCGCCGAGATCGAGGGCAGCCTGATCGAGCGCGGACTCGTGCACTCCCGGTTGGCCCGGCGGATCGGCAAGGTGCCGCCGCGGCTGATGCTCGTGCTCGGGCTGGTCGGCATCGTCCGTTTCGTCAACGGCCTCGCACACGGCCGGCCGATCGGATTCCTGGTCCCGCTGATCGTGCTCACCTTCATCCTCACGGGCGTGGTCAGCACGCCGTTTCGGGCCACCCGCGCGGGCCGCAGGGCACTGCGCGAGCTGACCACGCAGCTGCGTGCGGACCGCCGCTCCGGCGCCCTGCTCGGCGCCGGCGCGCTGGCGGGCCTGTTCACGGTGGCCTGCCTGGGCATGGCCGCGCACCCGGACCCGGAGGCCAGGACCGCACTGGTGGCCTACGGCGGCAGCACCGGTGGTGGCGGCGGTGGCGGAGACGGCGGCGGGAGCAGCTGCAGCGGGGGAAGCAGCTGCGGTGGCGGTGGCGGTGGCGGCTGCGGTGGTGGTGGCGGCTGCGGCGGCTGAATCGCACGATCCGCACCCCTCGTGCGCCGCGCGGCTGCGAATCCTCCACCCGAGGACGCGGAACCGGCACGGCGTACGCGATGGATGGGACCCCGACAAAGGTGATCGGCCCGGCGGGATCGGGGACGGCGAAGCCGACCCGACCGCCGGGCCGATCCGTTCCCGCCCGCGGCGCGCGATGCGCCCGGGCACTACGCCGTGATCGGGTCTGACATCGCCGGCCGAACGGCCGCCGCGGTACGTGGTCACGCTCGACGACGCGGCGGCGATCGCACCGCAGCGGGTGCTCGCGCCGATGAACCACGAACATCCCGTGTGCACTCCCGAAGTCGTCGCCGCACAGCGCCGGTTGCCCGAACCGAACCGGGATCGCCCGATCGCGGTCGCGGGACGGCGGCCGGCCCTGACTCCCTCGCGGACCCCTCGGAAGATGAGGGCTTCCCCTGAAGTGCCGGGAGGGGCGCATGTGGTCTGCTGGGGCGTGGACGAGGAGCCGCTCCGGTCGGCCGTCGCGGGGGTGCGGCCGGGTGGAGTGGTGATCGCACGTCCGCAGCGGCGAAGAGTCGGTTTCGCCGGCTCGTCGCGAACGAACGCCCCGACCGGGATCGCCCGGTCGGGGCGTTC
>NZ_JBEXCV010000059.1:0-48227 GCF_040605455.1 Embleya sp. NPDC005575
CTTCACGCAGATCGCCGAACGCGTAGTCGCCCTCGGCCTCGCCGAACACATGACACGCCAACGCGTCGCGCAACTGACCGACCACCCCGACTGGCACCGCCGCTGCGGCAGGCGGGCGCGGCGGCGGTCCGGAGGCGTCGTACCCGGCGTACAGGAGGCCTGTGCCGCCGATCGCCAGCACGCCGCTGGCCGCCGCCCAGAGTAGGCGGCGGCCACCGGGTCGGTGCTGCCGATCCGCGGCACTCGCGGGTGCCTCGGGTGCGGAACGGGTCATCGGTCAGGCGAGGTTCGAGGCCCGGCGGCGCAGCGCGACGAAGCCGGTGCCGGCCGCGCCCGCGAGCACCAGACCACCCGCCACGCGCAGCGCCGGATCGCCCTCCTGGGTCCAGCCGAAGCCGGCCGTGGAAGCCATGGTCGGTGCGCTGCCCATCACGTGCAGGCTGCCGATCAGCTCCTGGCCTTCGCCGCAGACCACCTTGACCTCGTAGTCGCCGGTGGCCACGTCCTTGATGGTGGCCTGACCCTTGAGCTCGTCGCCGGCGCGGGTCAGAGTGACCGTGGCTGTGAACGCGTCCGAGGAAGCGGTCGCCGTGTTCGCGGTGCAGTGCTTGTCATCCGACAGCAGCACCGTGTCGCCGGGACGACCGGAATCGGCCTGCATCGGCGTGGCGGCGAACGCCGCGCCTGCGGAACCGCATACGGTGAGACCCACGATGGTGCCGACGACTGCGAGATGGGCACAGCGCATTTCGTCCTCCAATGGACATGCGGAATCGAACCCGACGAACCGGGTTTCGGGGGGACTTCCGCTACAAGGAACGTAAAAAGACGGCCAACTCCCCGCCACCGCTGGCCGCCGAACGGTGGATCACGTCGGGCGTCGGGGTGGAACGGGCCCACTCGGGGGTTTAGGGCGTGGCTTCATTTCCCCCCTCACCCACCCGACGGGCCGCCATCACCGCGATGCCGTCCTCCACCGGCGGCACCACCATGCGATCCAGGATCGCGCGTGGGTACCGCCGCGCGTTGTCCACACACGTGGCCGCGCGGTGCGCGAGGTCGTGGGCCATCTCCACGTCGTCCTCGGCGAACGGCAGCGAGTCGCCGGCCCGGACCAGGCTCGGCGTGCCGATCGTCTCGCCCCGTGCGACCGGCGCCACCATCATCGCCGAGTGCATCGCCGCCGCCCGGTAGACCGCCACCCGGGACGCATCCGGCGCGGTGGTTCCCGGCGCCTCGCGCGCCGGCGCGGGGCGGGCCCGGACCCGCTCAGCCGGTGGGCACGCCCGACGGCTCCGCGAGGGCCGCCAGGTCCTCGTGCAGCAGCCCACCCGCCCGCAGCGCGCAGGCGACCCGGGCCAGGTCGGCACCGGCGGTGACCGGGACCACGGTGCGCGCCCGGGCATCGGCGGAGCGCGCGAACGGACCGAGCACGTCGCGGGCGCCGGTCTCCACGAACACCTCGATGCCGCGCTCGCGCAATGTGGTCACCGCGTTGCGGTAGCGCACGGGGTGCCGCAACTGGCCCACGACACCGTCACGGAGTTCGCGCTCGTCGGCGTAGATTCGGCCCAACAGCGGCGACAACACCGGATAACGCGGGGCCCGGAAGTCGACGTCCGCCCCGAGTCGGCGCCACTCGGAGGCGGCCGATTCGCGCAACCGGTTGTGGAACAGCGTGCGGACCGTCAACGCCTTGGACACCACCGACTTGCGCTCCGCCAGCGCCGCGAACGTGGCCAGCGACTCGTCCGGGCCGGAGACCACGGTGTGCTCGGCGGAGTTGTCACACGCCAGATCGAGGCCGGGCAACTGCGCCGAGCACAACAGTTCGAGCGTGTGCCCCGGCGCCAGGCGCAGAGTGAGCAGACCGCCCGGATCACTGGTATGGATCGTGCACGCCGCCGCCCGAGCCAGGTACAACCGGGCACCGTCGCCCGCCGTATAGACCCCGGCCGCGGCCAGCGCGGCCATCTCGCCCAGGCTGTGCCCGAGCAACACATCGGGGCGAATCCCGAAATCGCCTTCGAGCAGCCGGAACGCGGCCAGCGCACCGGCGTAGATGGCCAGGTGCAGGGACAACTCGTGCCGGTCCATCAACTCGTGGGCATCCGGTGCCTTGGGATCGGTGAGCAGACGCGAAGGCGAGAGCGTGGCCCGGTCGCCGATCGCATCGTCGACCTCGGCCAGGGTGTCCCGAACTGCGGGCCGATCCTGGAGCCGGCGCAGTGCGCCCGGCACATAGGAGCCAACGCCGGGCATGATGATCGCGGTTCGTGGCACGCTCACGGAGACTCTCCCTTGGCTCTCGGTGGTCTCTGCTGCCATGGCCGGGAGGTTCACCGAACCCCGGCTACGGTCGGGGGTGGACTCCGGAGAGCGGCGGTACGGATGCGCCGAACGATCTCGCGGATCGACCCCGCTCATGGCGGTAACCGGGCTCGCGTGAAGGGGCGCACGTCCGGGGCGGATCGGGATGGGGGCTGTTCGCAGCGGATCGGGACGGGATTGTCGTAGCGGGCCGGGAGGCGGGCGATCCGGGCTGTCCGTAGCGGATCGGGATGCGGGCTGTCCGTCGGGATTGTTCGGGGGGTTGGAAGGAGGGCCCGATTCCAGAAGAGTCGAGCCGGCCGGGGAGCGCAACCGCGCCCGCGTGCCGTACGCCTGCGCCCCGGTCGATCCGCCACCCGGACGGGCGGGCAACTCACGTGGTGTCGACGGAAGCTGACTTCAAGTCAGTCCGCCCCGCCGGCGGGCATTCGGCGGCCTTCGCACCGCCATTCGGGGTATTCATCCGGATGGTCCGGGCGCGCCCACTCACGCTCGCCGATTCGGTGGCCGCCGACGCCCGCCCGTCGCCTCCGATCGGCCCGATCGTTGGTCCGAACGTGATGAACCCCAGTCGTGTACTGGCCGCCGGACTCGTCTCGGCCGCCGCGCTCGTCGCGTCCGCACCTGCCGCGCTCGCCACCGCCACCGCCACCGCCACCGGCACCGGCACCGGCACCACGGTCGTGGTGACCGGCGACGATTACTACGTGGCCGCGGACGACGTCGTGGTCCGGCGGAATCCCACCGAACAGTCCGCCGTGGTCGAGATCGCCCACCACGGCGACGGTACGGGAGTGAGACGAGGCCGGCAGCCGAACGCCGGCCCGGTCGATCCTCGTGGGCGCGACGATTCGGGTCGGCGTCGAACGATCCACCCGAACGCGTGTGCATATGCTGGCGGGGCCGTGAACCGGACGTGTGGCCCGGCGGCGCCGGCAGGAGGAGTTGCCTGATGGAGGTTGGCGTCATCGGTCTGGGTGACATCGCGGAAAAGGCGTACCTGCCCGTCGTCTCGACCCTGCCGGACCTCGACCTGCGCCTGTACACCCGCACGCCGGCGACGCTGAGTCGGGTCGCGGAGATCTACCGGGTGCCCGTCGAGCACCGGCACGCCGACCTGGACGGGTTGCTCGCCGAGGGGCTGGACGCGGCCTTCGTGCACGCGGCGACGTCGGTGCACCCCGAGATCGTGACCCGGCTGATCGAGGCGGGCGTGCCCACGTACGTGGACAAGCCGCTGGCGTACAGCCTGGACGAGAGCGCGCGCCTGATCGACCTGTCCCGGGCGCGTGGCGTCGGCCTGATGGTCGGCTTCAACCGGCGCCACGTGCCGGCGTACGTGGAGAGCCGCGCATTGCCGCGCGACCTGATCGTGATCCGCCGCAACCGCGTCGACACCGCACGCGAACTGCGTACGGTCGTCTTCGACGACCTGATCCACGTGGTCGACACGCTGCGCTTCCTGGCCCCGGGCGAAACCGAGCACGTCGACGTGCGGGCCCGGGTCCAGGACGGCCTCGCTCAGCACTTCGTGCTGCACCTTTCCGGCGCGGGCTTCAGCGCGATCGGCACGCTCAATCTGCGCAGTGGGTCGAACGAGGAGATCCTGGAGGTTTCCGGTCGGGACGCCACGCGCGAGGTGTACAACCTGGCCGACGTGGTCGACCACCACCACGGCCGTCCGACCACACGTCGGCGCGGCGACTGGACGCCGATCGCCCGTCAACGCGGCATCGAGCAGGTCGTGCTGACCTTCCTGGACGCGGTCCGCACGGGCGAGTTTCCCGACCTGGACGACGCGCTGCGTACGCACGAGTTGTGCGAACTGGTGGTCGGTGAGGTGGAGAAGCAGTTGGGGTGAGTGGGGCGGGAGTGGGCCGGATGTGGGGCCCGGGCCCGGGCCGAACCGGGTCGGGTTCGGGGAGTTGGTGGCCGGTCGTTCGGTGGGTTGCGCGATGTGTCGGGTGAGTCGGGGGACGGATGTGCGGACGGAGTTGTTGCCGCCGGTCGTCGATCCGGGGCGACTGGCCGAGGTGGCCGCCGAGATCGAGCGGATCGGTGAGCTGATCCGGTGCGATGGCGGATCGGGCGCCGCAGAGGTTGCGATGGCCGCCTTTCGAGCGGCGACGGGGCACGACTACCCGATCGGGGACTTCGTCGAGTACCACGGGTCGCGCACGCTCACGGAGTTCGCCTTGGAGGCGGCTCGACCGGCTTGGCCCAGGGTTGTCGACATCACCCGGGCGGAACTGGTGGAGATCGTCCGGCGGATCCTGGCCGGTGATCCCGAACTCGACTGGTATCTACTGGTGTTGACGGTGAACGTACCGCACCCGAGAGTGAGCGACCTGATCTTCGGGTGGCCGACGGAGGCGGATGACGCTCTCGGATCCGCCGATGATCCGACCGGGCCACCCGAGGGTCTGCTCGGATCCGCCGAGGCGATCGTCGAAGCGGCGTTGGCTCATCGCGCGATCGCGTTGTGAGCGGGCGCGGGCTCGCGATCGGCTGCGGTGCCCCGGGCCGTTCGTCGGCAGTTCGGTCCCGGTGGGGGAGCGCTCAGTCGGTTCGGGGCGGGTGCGCGCCGGCGGCCAGGAGGGCGGCCGCGGTCTCCGGATAGGGGCCCCTGACGGCCCAGTCGACCGGGGCGTGGCCCGTACCGTGGTCCTCGCGGAGATTGGGGTCGGCGCCGTGTGCGAGCAGCGTGCGGACGGTGTCGGTGTGACCCCAGCAGGCCGCCGCGCACAGCGGGGTGCCCTCGGACCCGGTTCCGCTTTCGGTGTCCGGCGCTGCGCCGGCGTCCAGGAGGAGCAGGACCACGTTTGTGGCCCCGTGTACGGAGGCCGCGTACAGCGGCGTGGTTCCGTACTGGTCGGCTCGCTCCGGATCGGCGCCGGCCCGGAGTGCGGCCGTTGCCTCCGCGAGTCGGCCCAGACCAGCCGCGCCCACCAGCAGTTTCGACAGTCGCTTGCGCTCGCGATGGTTCACGCGGCCGAGGGTAGTGGGCCGGCCGCGAGCGTGCCCGCGAATATCGGCGTGGTCCGCGTGGGGTGGGTCGCAGTCCGCCTCGTGGTCGCAGTCCGCTCGTGGGTCGCGTCCTGCCCTATGGGGTGCGTGCCGTCTGTGGGCCGGGTTCGCTCAGTGGGTCGCGTCCGCCGCGCCGCCGGGCGGGAGTCGGCGGGTGGCACGGGCGGCGGTGATTTGGGCGGAGACGTCCACCCAGGTGCTGCCGTACTCGCGGTCGAGTCGGTCCCGCTCGCCCTGGGAGAGGTTTTCGAGCGCCGGCAGCAGATCGCGTTGCTCGTGCACGAGGAGCCCGTCCATCGCGGATGCGGCGTCCTGCGCCTCGTCGTGGAAGCCGGGGCCGTCCGGGCCGAGCCGCTCGGCGGAGTCGAGGAAGCCCTCGATCCGGCGGCCCTGCGCGATGGCGTCGTCGACGTAACCGCTGCGGTGATCGTCGGCGTCCCGGACCGCCGGATACAACACGCGCTCCTTGGTCGCGATGGTCGCCCGGATCGCGTCGTCGGCCTCGTCGAAGAGGGCGACGGTGCTCTGCGGGGTGGCCCGCCACCGGCGGATCAGCTCACGAAGGTTGCGGTTGTCCAGCACGGCTGTCTCCTTGCGCGTCGACTCGGCTCACGCGGCCGTCGGCGCGGACCGGCCGCGACCACACCCGTGCCACTGCCCTTTTCGAGGCGGATCATCCCTTTGCCACCACGCGGAAGGGATGCCCGTCCGGGTCGGCCAACACCACGAAGTCGGGGTCGTCCGGGTAGTCCCACGGCAGCTTCTCGGCGCCGAGGTCGAGCAGCCGGCGCACCTCGCCGGCCTGGTCGTCGGCGTACAGGTCCAAGTGCACCCGGACGGGTTCGGTGCGCTCGCGGACCTCGCCCGATTGGAGGCCGAGTCGTTCCGCGCCGCGGGTCGGGACGGGGGCGGCGTTGTCGTTCGCGGTGCTGCCGGAGTGGACGCTCGGGTCGATCAGGACCACGAAATCGGTGTCGGGGCCGACCGTGTCGCGAGTGCGCAGGCCGAGCGCGGTGGTCCAGAACGCGACGGCACGCGGCAGGTCGGTGGTGGTGAGCACGGCAGGTCCGATACGAAGGGTCATGACGCGACATCTACCCGTTCGATGGGATTCGAGGCCGGCTCCGATTGTGGACGCGGAGGTGCCTGGAGGCTGGGCGGTCGATCGATGAGCCGGCATCGTGGTGCGGGTGACCGAACCATCGCGTAATCGACCCGTCAGGTCCTTCGTGGCCACCACGGTCGTCGCCGCCGTGTTGCTGGTCGCGGCTGCCTGTTCGTCGGACGATCCGGTCGACTTCAAGGACGGCGACCGGTCGGATTCCGTCGACGGGACGCTCGGACGGGACTTCGCCGAGGCCACGTTGCAGCCGGAAAAGCCCTTGGCGGCAGCACAGTTGACCGCCGCCGCGGCAATCGTTCGCAAGCGCGCGAGTTCGGGCGGGCTACCGGTCAAAAGCGTGAGGGTGCGCGACGACACCCTGGTGGTGCGCGTCTCGTCGACCAAGTTCGGCGCCGATACGAAGCAACGACTCGCGGCGATCGTCGGAACCGGGCAGCTGACCGTGCGTTCGGTGAGCAGCGTGACACCGTTGCTGCCCACGGACGCGGGACCGGGGAGCGGCACCACCCCCACGGGCGGATCCGAGTGCGCGGACCCGTCGGTGTCTCGGGCGGACTCGGCCGGCTCGGAAGTCGTCGCGTGCGACGACAAGTTGAAGGAGAAGTACGTACTGGCACCTGCCGTGATCACCGGGGCCGACGTCGCCGGGGCCGAGGCCAAGGCGCCGGAAGCAACCGGCCTGGGCTGGACCGTGATGGTCAAGTGGACGAACAAGGGGCAGAACGCGTTCACGCAGCTCACGTCCGAGGCCGCCGGCGGTCGGTTGCCGACGAATCGCATCGCGATCGTGTGCGACGGCAGGGTGCTGGTCGCGGCGAGTGTGCAGTCCGCGATTCCGGGCGAGGCCATGATTTCCGGTACGTACACTGAGGCCGACGCACGGCTGCTCGCCGGGACCATCGACGGTGGAGTGCTGCCCACCGGGTTCAGGATCGCCTCGTACACGGAGGGGCAATTGGGAGCCGGGATCGAAGGCGGTTCGTCGCGACCGGGACCGACGGTGACAGGCTGAGGAGGGTCTCGGCGCTGCCGGCGGCGATACGGTCGCGCATCGGGCGGTGGGCCGGGGCGTCGATCAAGCGGCCGAGGGGATACGGCAGTTCGGCCTCGAACGCGCGGGCCGCAGCTGCCGTGGCCGCCCACTCGGCGTTCTGAGGGCAGTAGGCTCTCGGCCTCCCGCGTCACGGCGACGATTCGTTGGCTGCTGGAGGGAGCGCGTCGGACCGGGTCGGCTCGGCTCGAACGCCCTTTCGCCGTATGGCGGCCACCTACCCGGCCCGACACATGCAGCCAACCAATCCGCCGGTTTCCCTTTCTCCGAAGGACTCGCTCATGACCAGCTCATCGCGATCCCCGTCGCCGTCTCCGAATCCCCCGATTGCCCTACATCCCCCCATCGAGCCGTACGACCACGGCATGCTCGACGTCGGCGACGGCAATCACGTGTATTGGGAGACCTGCGGCAATCCGGCCGGCAAGCCCGCCCTGGTCGTGCACGGCGGACCGGGGTCCGGCTGTTCGACGGGAGTGCGGCAACTGTTCGACCCGCAGCGCTATCGCGTCGTGCTCTTCGATCAACGGGGATGTGGTCGCAGCACCCCGCACGCGAGCGATCCCACCACGAAAATGCGGTTCAACACCACCGAACACTTGCTCGCCGACATGGAGCGACTACGCGAACACCTCGGACTGGCCAAGTGGTTGCTGTACGGCGGCTCATGGGGCTCCACGCTGATCCTGGCGTACGCCCAGCGCCACCCCGAACGCGTGTCGGAGATCGTCATCCCCGCCGTCACCACGACCCGCCGCTCCGAAATCGACTGGCTGTACCGGGGCGTCGGCCGCTTCCTGCCCGCCGAATGGGAGCGCTTCCGCGACGGCGTCCCATCGTCGGACCGCGAGGACCTCGTCGGGGCCTACGCCCGCCTGGTGGACGACCCGGATCCGGCGATCCGCGAGCGCGCCACCAACGCCTGGTGCACCTGGGAGGACGCGGTGGTCGCCACCGAACCGAACGGCCGCCCGGACGCGTACTCCGGCCGTCCCTCGGCAGCCCGCGCCGCCCTGGTCCGCATCGTCACCCACTACTTCGCTCACGGCGCCTGGCTTCCCGAAGGCATCCTCCTCGACAACGCCGACCGCCTCGCCGACATCCCGGGCACCCTCATCCACGGCCGGCTGGACCTCGGCAGCCCACTGGACACAGCCTGGCACCTGTCCAAAGCCTGGCCCAAAGCCACTCTCACGGTGATCTCCGACGCCGGCCACCTCGGCAGTCCCACCACGCGGTCGCAAATCCTCTCCGCCCTCTCCCACTTCGCCACCCGCTGAGCCGCGCCTCCGGCACGCCGGGCCAGGCCACGTGCTCGCGCACGATCGGCGTCTGCCTTGGCAGGGTGGTTGGTGGCCCGGCATGCTGGGGCGATGTTGATCAGGGAAGCCACCGAGGGTGACTGGGCGGGTATCTGGCCGTTCTTTCACGAGATCGTCGCTGCCGGCGAAACGTTCACGTATCCGCTCGATTTGGGTGCGGGCGAAGCTCGTGCGTGGTGGTTTCCGGCCGCGCCGTCTCGGACCGTGGTTGCGGTGGACGAGGGTGGGACGGTTCTCGGTACGGCGAAGATGAATCGCAATCACATGGGCAACGGCTCGCATGTCGCGAGTGCGAGTTACATGGTCGATCCCGCGCGCTCGGGTCAGGGGGTCGGGCGGGCGCTGTGTGAGTACTCGATCGAGTGGGCTCGTGCGCAGGGGTATCGGGCGATGCAGTTCAATGCGGTGATCGAGACGAACGTGTATGCGGTGCGGCTGTATCGCGACCTCGGGTTCGAGGTGATCGGCACGTTGCCGGAAGGCTTCAAGCATCCGAAGCATGGTTATGTCGGGTTGCACATCATGCATTTGGCGCTTTGAGACTTCGTGGCTCCGCTGCTCCGCCGCTTCGCCGCTTCGGTGCTTTCGAGGGAGTCGGGGCGTTGATGGCCTCTTGGCGGTTCGCGGGTTGCCCCGAGGACGAGGCGGATCAGCGCGCGGGGCTGCCCGTATGCACCGCCATCCAACGTCGCCGACCGGCCCGGGAGATCGTGGCGACGTACGAGCCACACACCTGCACCGGGCTTTTATGAGGCTGAATCGAACCATCGGGTGCGTCGCGGGTGTTCCGAGCGGATGAACGGCGAACCCTTCGTGGGTGATGATCCCGGAGACGTATGTAGCCATCGGGATAGGCGTGAGGGCGTACTTTCGTCACCCCCTCAGTGCGTCGTCGGGAGTAGTACCCCTAGGGGCGGCTCCTCCCCAAGCAGTAATCGGAGTACCTACACACGACTGATTCCCTGCCGCTTGGTCGCCCCTAGATTTAAGGAGCCGAAGACGAGGGACAGCCGAAGAAGAGGACCGGGGGACCCATGAGCGCCGCAACCAAGTCGGGGACAGTAGCCGCGTTCATGCGTTTCGTCTTCTTCGGTGGTGGCACCGGACTGGCGTCCGGCGCCGTGCTCGTGGCCCTGTCCGGGCACCTGTCCATCGTCGTCGCCAACGCCATGGTGACCGTGGTCTTCACGTTGCTGGCCACCGAACTGCACAGCCGGTTCACCTTCGGCGCGGGTCGGGCTCGCGGCCGGGTCCATGCCCAGTCGGCGCTCTCGGCGGGCGTCTCCTACCTGTTCACCACCGGCGCGATGCTGGCGCTGCACGCGCTGCAGCCCGTACCGGGGGTGCTCAAGGAGCAGGCGGTATACCTGACGGCCTCCGGTACCGCGGGGATCGCCCGGTTCCTGTTCCTGCGGTTCGTGGTGACGCCCAAGGCGGTCACGGCGACGGTCGTTCCGGCGATCGCGAGTGCGGGTGTGGAGATGGGGACAGTGGAGCCGACGGTCGTGGCCGGCACGGCTGCCGCTGCCGAGGCGCCGACATCGACCTCGACGCCGACGCCGAGCGCGGTCCCGATGCCGATGCCGATGCCGATGCCGATCCCGACCCCCGTTCCTGTGCCGGTGCGGGTGCCCGTGCGGGTGGCCGTCCCGACCTGGGCGTCCGCCGCCACCGTCGCGCTCCCGACGACGGGCGAGCGGACGGTGCTGACCCGCGCGTCGCTCGTCGCGACGGCGTAGGTTTCGAAGTTTTCCTGGAAGCGTTCGAACAGGAGTCCCGGTATGACCAGCGCCGCTGCCGACCACTACGAGCGGCTGCTCGCCGAGAACTACACCTGGATGTTGGGCGGCGAACTGATGCCGATCGTCGCCGGGCAGTTCGAGTTGCTCACCGAGTTGGGTATCGCGCCGACGGAGACGTCCGCGATCTCGGTGGATCTGGGGTGTGGGCCCGGCAACCAGACTCTGGCTCTGGCGGGCCTGGGCTTCACCCGGGTCCTCGCGGTCGACACCAGTCGCATCCTGCTCGCCGAACTCGCCGAACACGCGGCCGGATTGCCGGTGATCGAGCCCGTCCACGAGGACATCCGCACCGTATTGCCCGGGCTCACCGCACCGGGCGCGGTCGCGGCCGTCGTATGCATGGGCGACACGCTCACCCATCTGCCGTCGAAGGACGACGTGACCGCACTGCTCGGTGACATCGCGAAGGCCCTCGCACCCGGCGGTCGGCTCGTCGTCACCTATCGGGACCTGACCGAAACCCTCCACGGGATAGACCGGTTCATCCCGGTACGGAGCACGGACAACCGTGTGCTCACGTGCTTCCTGGAGTATCCGGACGACGACACGGTCCTCGTATACGACCTCCTGCACATCCACGACGGCACCGCCTGGACCCAGCACGTCGGCAGCTACTCCAAGCTCCGGATCGCCTCGACCTGGCTCGCCGATCGCTGCCGCGAAGTCGGCCTGACCCTCGAACGCAACGAACCGGGACCACGCGGCATGCAGGTGCTCGCGGCGCGCAAGGAGTGAGGGACGGACCCGGCTCGTAGCGAGGTGCGCGGGGGCCGGGTGCGTCGATGCCCGGGTGGTCGGCGACCGAGTACCGGGGTACCGGGTCCCGGGTGTGGCTTACGAGGACGCGCAGCGAGTACCGGGGCCGCGAAATTCGCATGCGGTTCGGCCGACCGTCGTGATACTCCAGGCTCCTATGAAAGATCTTCGAACCACACGGCTCGTGCTGCACCCACTGACCGTCGCGGAGACGGAGCGGGTGGTGGCCGGTACGCCGGCCGACGACGCGCACTGGACGCCCGGTTATCCGACGCAGGGGGATGTGGCCGGAGGTCGGCGGTTCCTGGACACGTGTGCGAGCAGCGGTGATCCGAGGCCGTTCGGCAATTACGAGATCCGCCGCCGCGCCGACGGGCGGGCGATCGGTGGGCTCGGCTTTCACGGAGCGCCCGATGCGAGCGGCACGGTCACCATCGGCTACGGCCTCATCCCGGCGGCGCAGGGCCACGGCTACGCGACCGAGGCCCTGCGCGAACTCCTGCGCTTCGCCCGGGAGGCGGGCGTCACCCGCGTACAAGGCGACACCGCGCACGACAACGTCGCCTCCCAGCACGTGATGACGGCGGTCGGCATGCGGCTGACCAAGGAGGACGGCGACCTCAAGCACTACGCGACCGACTGGCCGGAAGCGGAAGTGGAAGCGGAAGCGGAAGCGGGATCCGACCCGAATGTGCATTCGAGCACGGCCTCGGACGCGGTGGCCGATGCCCCACCGCCGCCCGCGCAGGCGGCGACCCAGGCGTGATCCGCCGGGAGCGCGCCCGCTGCGCGCTCCACCACTGCCGGTTGGTACGGCCGATACGGGCGCGCGATCGGCTGGGCCGAATGCCGCGTTTTGTGGGCCGGAGCCGGAAGGGAAGGCCCGGGCCGCCGTCTTTGGTCTTCCTCGGCACTGGCGGCGTGTGCTCCTGTTCCGGCCGCGCGTCCCTCTACTGCGGCCGCAGTACCCGGCGCATCGGGCTGTTCAGCAGGCCCGCGACGCCCGCGACGCCGACCGCGGCGGCGCACAGGATGGTTGCGGTGCTCGGACCGGTGCCGTCGGCGAGTGCGCCCAGGACGTTGTTGGCCAGTAGCAGCGCCACGGTCTGGACGAGGGTGAGCAGTGCCTGCGTCCGGGACAGGTGGGTGTCCGGTACGCCGGTCAGGACCAACGGGGCGATGTGACAGGCGAACAGCCCGGAGCCGATGCCGACGACGATGCCCGCGATCACCGCGACGGTGATGGTCGGGGCGAGGGCGATTCCGGCGATTCCGACGGCGGCGACGCACAACCCCAGGGCCGCGCCCACGCCGACGCGGCGCACCAGGCCTCGGCGGGTGATCAGCAAGGCCACCGCGATCATCCCGAGGCTCTGGCCGCCGGCCACCAGTCCGGCCGCCCCCGCGTCCCATCCGTGCCGACGCGTCAGCAGCGGGTTCAACAGGGACGCCACGGGCAGCAGGCATCCGGCCGCGACGGCCGTCAACAGCAGCGCGGGCCGCAGGATCGGGTCGGCGAACGCGAGTTTGACCCCGGCGACGGCTCCGGTCGCCAGGCGCTCGTCCCGAGGGGCCTGTTCGACATCGAAGGCGGGCCGGACGCAGACCAGTACGACCAGGACGATCGCAAATGTTCCCGCATCGAGCAGGGCCGCGCCGGCCGCGCCGGTGGAGGCGATCAGCACGGCCCCCAGCGGCGCGCCGAGCAGCGCGGCGACCTGACCACCGGCCTGGCGCAGGGCCAAGGCCCGCGGGAGTTGCGCCGGACCGACCAACCGGCGCGGCATCGAGCCGGTGGCAGGCAGATAGAACGCGTCGACCACGCCGATCAGGGCGGCGATCGCTACGAGCAGCCAGACCGGCGTGCCGAACCGGTAGGTCGCGACAGCCAGTCCGAGTGTGGTCACGAGCATCGCGGCGTCGCCGACGATCAGTACGCGGCGCGCGCCGAATCGGTCGCCGACCGCGCCGCCGAGCAGCAGGAGTAGGGCGCGCGGCAGCGTCACGGCGGTGAGCACCAGGGCCGCGGTGCTGCCGCCGTGTGCGGTGGCGGCCCAGCCGAGGGCGAAGTACAGGGCGGCGTCGCCCAGAAGCGAGGCCTGGGTGCCGGCGAGCCAGACCAGGTACATGCGGGGGAGCGGGGTGGGACGGGCGATCGCGGGGTGGTCGGTGCCGAGTGATGCCATGGCAGTCGACCCTACGAGCCGCAGGCGACATCGCGGCCGTTCGCCGGGTGAAGTGGTGGCCGGCGACGGCCGTGGTGGCGCCGTGGTCGGGAGTGGCGATGCCTGCGGAGCAGATGGGGTTCGATGCGGTACGGGAACGGCTGATCACTCGTGCCCGGTTCGTTCTGTGTGCGGCCACCCTGTGCCGAGGCCGACGGTCGTGGCGGGCTCGGCGTGGCGCGCCTTACGTGCGGGGGAGGATGGCGCGACGGTAGGCGTCGGGGGTTTGGCCGGTCCAGCGGTGGAAGGCGCGGCGTAGGGCGCGGGCGTCGGTGTAGCCGAGTCGGCCGGCTATGGATTGCACCGGCAGGTCGGTTTCGCGCAGGAGGGTGCCGGCGCGTTCGTGGCGGACGGATTCGATCTCGTCGCGCCAGGTGGTCTCCAGGTCGCTCAGCCGCCGCTGGAGGGTGCGTGGGCTCATCGCCATGCGTTGGGCGACCAGTTCGAGGCTGAGTTCCTCGCCCAGGGCGTGCGCGACCTCCGACCGGAATCTGCCGTGCCAGCCCGATGCGGGGCGGGAGTTCTCCAACAGGCCGTCCGCGTATCGGCGCAGGATCACGCCGAGTTCGTCGTCCGGGCCGGGCAGGCGGGGCGGCTCGGTGTCCAGGTCGAGGAAGGTCATCGAGTTCGCCCGGGCGCCGAAGTCGATGGACCGGGTGCCGAACGCCTCGATCAGGTGCCGATGGTTCTTCGGGGCCTCGTGCGCGAGGGCGACGTGGACGGGGACCACCGCCGGTCCGCGTGCGTCCCGGGCCCGCTTGAGCATCAGCGCCATCGCGAACTCGTCGATCGCGGTCACTGCCGACGGCGAGTAGAGCGCGATGCCGTAGGTGATGGTCAGCCGGCGGTCCTCCTCGATCACCGTCATCTCGACGCCCGGGTCGGTCACGGTCGGCAGGTAGCGGGCGGCGTCGCGGCAGCCCTCGGCGAAGGTGCCGGCGATGGTGAACAGGTAGTCCCACACGTGCAGCCGCCCCTGTGCGGCCGTCTCGGCGGCCCGGATGCCCGCACCGGTCGGGCTGTTGCGCGCGATCAGCTCCCAGATTCGGACCAGGCTCGCGGTGGGTACGCGCAGCAGCGGATCGGCCAGCGTCTCGGGTTCCAGGCCCGGCAGATGCGCGAGTTCACTGTGGGCCACCCCGGCCCGGAGCGCGGCATCTCGCACAACGCGTGTCATGTGCGAGGAAACCGTGTAGTCGATCACGGGCGGAGCATATCCGGACGGTCAAGCGCAATACAGATCCGGGGCGTGTCGTGGATGGTCCCCTTCTCGGCGTGAAGTGTCCCCCTGGTTTTCGGCAGCCGGGTACGACTGGGCGGCGGTCGGAATCCGGGCCCGGGAGCTCGGATCCGCCGCCGCCGTGGGTGGAACGGGCATGGCAACGGGCCGGCCGCGACGGTCGATGTCGCGGCCGGCGGGTGGGTCAGGGGCCGACCGTCCCGTCGATGCCCTCGCGGAGGAAGTCGGCGTGGCCGTTGTGCCGGGCGTATTCGTGGATCAGGTGGAGCATGACCAGGCGCAGCGACACGTCCTCGCCCCATTTGGCGTTGTGGCCGGTCACGTCGAGGGATTCGGCGGCGGTCTCGATTCGGCGCGAGTGCTCGATCTCGGTCTCCCAGGCGGCGAACGCCTCCGCACGGGTGGACGTGCTCGCGTCGTAGGCCACCTGGAAATCGCCTTGGTCCGACCACACGAGCGGGATGTCCTCGCCGTTGATCACCCGCCGGAACCAGGTCCGCTCCACCTCGGCCATGTGGCGGACCAGGCCGAGCAGGGAGAGCGTCGAGGGCGGCATCGACTGTCGGCGCAGGTCTTCGTCGGAGAGGTCGTCACACTTCATCGCGAGCGTCGCCCGGTGGTAGTCGAGGTAGCTGCGGATCATCTCGCGCTCGCCGGCGATCTTGGGCGGCTCGGGGCGTTCGGTGGGCATGATGGCTCGCTTTCGGTCGGAGTGGGTGGTGGGTGGGCGCATCCGTGTGCGGGTCGCGTACGGATATGGGCTGCGTGGGCGCGGGAGGATCACGGTGTCGTGCCTTCCGACAGCCTCGATTCTGCGCGAAGTGGTTGGGCGGGGGCGCTCGGGCGTGTGTGCGCGGGTGGGCGGGGCTTGGGGGGCGCTGCGCCTGGGTGGGGGTGCGTGTTTGGGCGGTCGGGCTCGCATGGGTGGCCGGTGCGCGTGCGGCTCAGCCTTCGGTGGAGGCGGCCGGAGTTGGGGCGTACCCCTGGCCGAAGTCGCGCAGGATGCGGGTGACGGCGCGGCGGGCATAGGTGGTCACGCCACCGCCGGAGCCGATGCCACCGTCGGCTCCGGCGCCACCGTCGGCCCCGGCGTCGGCTCCGGCCACCGCCCCGAAGCCGCGGTCAGAGGCAACCCCACCCGCCCGAAGCCCCCGGAGTACCCTCGCCGCCTCCGCCCGAAAGCGCGGGCTCAGCATCCCGAGCGCCGCAGCGCTTCGCCGAGTCGAGACGGGCGTCGCGCCCGAGTCGGCCAGAAGACGGCGCAGTTCCCCGGCCGCCTCGTCCACGAACCGAGGACTGAGTTCGCCCAGCAGCCGAGCCGCACGAGTGCGCACGTAGGCGCCGGCCGCGGAATCGGCCAGGACGGCCCGCACGGCCTCGGCGGCTTCGGGGACGTACGGCAGACCGAAGTCGAACAGGTGTCGAGCGATCGAGACGCGGTCGTGGGCGCCGGTGTCGGAGGAGGTGAGCAAGTGGCGGAGGGCGCGGATGCCCTCGGCCTGGTATCCCTGCCCGAGGTGAGCGAGATTCCTTGCCGCCGTGCCACGAGCCGACGGGGTGAAGTCGGGCGACACGAGGAACGTGCGCAGTCGATCGGCGCCTTCCTCGACGTAATCGATGCCGAGGCTGCCGAGCGTCTGCGCGGCATGAATGCGGGTGGTGGGGCTCGCCGCCCGATCCGTCGACAAGTCACGCAGCATCCCGTCGACTTCGCTTGTGCTGCCGCTTTCGATCATGAGGAGCGCGGCTGCTGCCCTGTAGCGCTCGTCGGCATCTCCATGCGGCGCGTCGAGCAACTGCCTCAGTACGTCGCCGGCTTCGGCGACATACCCCGGTCCGAGCAGGCCGAGGGTTTGTGCGGCCTCCGTGCGTAGAGCCGAGTCGTCATCGGCATCCCGGATGATGGTCCGCAACACCGAGGCCGGCTCCGCTGCGAAGCCCGGGCCGAGGTCGGACCAGCGCGCGGCGATCTCGACCCGAGATCGCATGTCGGAATCGGGCTCGACCAGGATGGCCTCCAGTATCCGCTCGGTCTCCTCGACGTACCCCTGCCCGACGAATGCCAGGAGTCGACCCGCCAATGCGCGGTCGGTGGCCTTCGTCGTCGTGGAGGCGGA
Organism: Embleya sp. NPDC005575; assembly: GCF_040605455.1. Classification (NCBI taxonomy): domain Bacteria; kingdom Bacillati; phylum Actinomycetota; class Actinomycetes; order Kitasatosporales; family Streptomycetaceae; genus Embleya; species Embleya sp. NPDC005575. Next base: position 16,995 of record NZ_JBEXCV010000059.1, read on the forward strand.
GACCTCCCGGAAAACGTTCACCGCTTCGGTGTGGCACTCCCGCCCGAGAAAGGACACGGCATAGGCGATCCAAGCACGGTCGTTCGCAGTGGCGTCGTGCGCCGCGAGGAGGGAGCGCAGCGCGCTGGTGCCTTCCGTGCGGAAGGGTTTCCCCCGGCCCGCCAGCGCCTCCGCGGCGCGGCGTCGGTTCGCGATGGCGGTATGCGGCGCGTGGAGAACGGCACGAAGGACGTTCGCCGCTTCGGCGACACTTTTCGGCTCGACGATGCTGAGGATGCAAGCGTTCTCGATGCGGTCTTGGGCCGAGGCGTCCGGAGCGGCGAGGAAGACTCGGAGCACCTCTGCCATCCGCGAGCCCTGTTCCGGTGCGATGTTGATCAGGTTCTGCGCGATGGTGTTGCGCAGCGTATCGGCGGATTCCGGAGCGGCGAACAGTCGACTCAGGACGTCGACGGCCTCCGGCACGAATGCCGCGCCGAGTCGGGACAGGTCCAGGGCGGCGTTCGCGCGAACCGAGGCGATCGCATCGGGAGCCGTCAGCACCGCACGCAGCCCTTGCACGGCTGCCGGGACGAAGGCGGGCCCGAGCCCGGCCAGACCGACCGCGGCCCGCCGGCGTTCCTCCCCGCTCGCGTTCGGGGCATCGCGAAGCCCGCCCAACATCGCCGCCGCCTCCGGGATGTACTCCGGGCCCAACTCGCCCAGCCGTAGGGCGGCTCCGCTTCGCTCGTAGGCGCGCGAGATCGGAGCCTCGAAGACCGCACGGTTGGCGGCCACGGCGTCGACGACGTGCGCCGGGTCGAGCCGTGCCATGGTTTGCGCGAGTGCACATTGTGCCGATCCCAGGGTCGTGGGCGCCGACAGCAGCCGGCGCAGTGCGTCGAGAGCTTCGGCGAGGCTGTCCGGCGCCAAGCGGACCAACGTTTCGGCGCTCGCCTCGGCGATGTAGGTCTCGGTGTCGCGCGCGATCAGGTGCGCGCGCAGGAGGCGGATCGCCTCCGCCGCCTGGTCCGGACCGAGCGCGGCCAAGGACACGACGGCCGTGTGGCGGTCACCGGCACTGGCTTCGGGTGCTGCGAGGACGGCGTGCAGCGCCTCGGCCGCCTCGGTGAGGTAAGCCGGGCCCAGGTCGGCCAACCACTCCGCGGCATGCGTGCGATCGGTGACGGAGGCGTCCGGAGCCGTCCGGATCGCGCGTAGTGCGTCGGCGGCCGTCACGTCGTGCTCCGGACCGATTTCCCGCAACGCACGCGCTGCCCGACCGCGCTCCTCAGCGGTGGTGTTCGCGTCGCCGAGAATGCCGCGCAGCGTCTCGACCGCGGCATCGGTGTGTTCCGGCCCCAGGGCAGCGATTCCCGTCGCGGCATCGATCCGGGCGAGGACGTCCGTCAGTTCCGAGCAGCCGGCCGTACGCAGGGCCTCGGTCGCCTCGGCGACGTGTTCGGGCCCGCATCGCACCAAAGCCCGCATGGCCGTGACCCGTACAGGTGCGGTGGTGTCGGCCGCGGCCAGCACGTCGTGCAGGATGTCGGCCGCGGTTGCGGGGTCGTGGGCGATCAGCGATTGGGCTATCCCGACCCGCAGTTCACGATTCGTGTAGCAGCTACCGAGGTAGTCGTCGAGGACGCGGCGTATCGCCGGTTCCCGGATCAGCGCCGCTGCGTCGGAGACCACGCGCCGCAGTCGTTCCCATTTCGGCGGCTTGGTCAGCGTCAGCACCAAGTGGGCGGCGAACGACTCGACGTGCCGGGCCGAAGCGGGAACCCCGCTTGCCAGGAGCTCGCCCATCAGGGCAGCGTAGCCGCCGGTTCCTCCGGTCAACCAGGCCAGGACGGCGTCGCCCGACCCGTACCGATGCGCGTGGTGGGTGAGTACGGCGTGGGCGAACAGGTCGCCGGTGACGGCGCGATGCACCGTGTGGGCCCAGTCGGGATCGGTGGCGTCGAAGCGGGTCGGCAGTCGGTCGGCCCGTACGTCGGCCGCGATGTGTTCGGCGAAGCTGTAGTGGGTGAAGCGGAGGTAGTCGGTGTGGTGGGTGAAGACACCGGATGTGCCGAGGACCGAGGTGACCAGGGCGGACCATTCGGGGACGTTGCGGCGGGTGGGGCGGCAGCCGTGGGTGTCGAGCCAGTCGAGGGCGAGGTCGAGCAGGGCTCGGGTGGTGGCGGTCGGGTCGGTGACCACGGTGACGGCCAGGTGCTCGACGAGTTGGGCTCGGTGTTCGAACAGGAAGGCGGCGCTTGCCCGGTGCACGGCCGGGCGCAGGGTCCAGCGGTGCAGGACGGTTTGTTGCTGCTCGTGGACCTCTTCCAGGTGCGCTTCGGTCAGGAGCGTGAAGTAGTCGCAGTAGAGCGTGAATCGGCTGCCGGGGAGCGGTGTTCCGGGGTGTTTGCGGTAGACGAGCGCGGCCACGGTGGCCAGCAGTGGGACACGGACCAGGTCCCGGATCCCGGCCGCCTCCGTCTGGCGCAGGAAGCCGTCGGCCAGTACCGCCCCGTCCGCGTGGTCGCGGAACCAGCGATGCGCGAACTCGCGCAACTGATCGCGGTCGAAAGGCTCCAGAGTGTATGTCCCGGTCGCCGCGTGTTGCAGCGGAGCCAATTCGTCGTTGGGCAGCGGGCGGGTGGTGATCAGCAACCGGAAGCGGCCGTCGGGATTTCGGACCCGGCCGGCCAACTCGGCGACCAGCGCGCGTCGGCGCTCCGGATCGGTGATCTCGTCGAGGCCGTCGACGATCAGCAGGCAGGTGGTGCCCTCGGGCAGGTTCTCCAGCAAGTCGTCCGGAAGGGCGTAGTCCAGATGCGGGGCCAGTTCGTCGGACAGGATTCGAACCAGGCGCGGGATCAGCGCGCTGCGGTCGGCGGCCAGTCGGCCGGCCGTGACGCGAAGCGGCAACAGCCGTTCGGGGCAGGCCCTCTGCCCGGTGTGCGCCGGGCCTTCGGGGCCGGTCGTGGCGTCGGCCGCCTGCGTCGAGCGCGCCGCGTAGTCGGCCGCCAGGGACGCCGCCAGCTGCAGACTCAGCGTGGATTTGCCCTGGCCCGCGCCGCCGGTGATCAGGACGTGGCGGTGCAGCCCGAGGGTGTCCTCGGCGGCCCGCGCGGGGGCCACCGGTTGTACGGCCGGCTCCGTGGGCACGAAGTGGTGCTTGCGGCGCTCCGCGTCGTGGCGGCCGTGCTCGTGGTCCCGGAAGTCCTCGCGGGTTTCGACCGTGGTGCCGGTGGTCGTCGGTGCGCTGCGGGCCTGTTGGCGTACGTACACGGTGGCCAGGCCGTCGAGCGGGGCGTCGTACAGTCGATAGGTGAAGTTGCGTGCGGCGATGGTCTGCGCGTGCAGCAACTCCTGTATGTGTGGCGGCAATCCGGGCGCGTGATCGGCGGCCGCCGGGTGCCGGTTCCAACCCAGTACGATCCGGGCCCCATGGTCGTCGTTGCGCTGGTGCGGCGCCGGGAAGCCCGACTCCGACAACACGCGGTGCAGGTGGGTGTGCACGGTGGCCAGGTCCAATGCCCGCGGCCCACCCGGGACACCGTGCTCCAGGACGTCGATCAACCGGCCGGTGAAGGCCGTGTATCGCTCACCCGCAGGGGCGATCGCCTGCCGGGTCGCCGAGGCGGCGGCCAGGACGTAGGTGCCCTCCACCCGGGAGAGTTCGGTTAGTCGGGCGTCCTCGGGGCCCATCGCGCCGGTCAGGGCGCGGCCGGCGAAGCAGCAGTCCAGGAGGACCGCCTTGGCGGGGACGCGGCGGGCCGAGCGCAGCACGTTGCGGACGTCCTGGAAGGGCAGCGTGGTGTAGGCCCGGTCGGGCCGGCAGCGCGGCAGGGACAGAAGCAGGTCATCGGTGTCCGGCGAGATCAGGCCGTGGCCGGCGTAGTACAGGAGCACCAGGTCGGTCGCGGCGGCGGCTGCGTCGGTCAGCGCGTCCAGGACCTCGTCACGGTGTTCGGGCTGTTCGATCACCACACAGTTCTGCGCAGGCACCCCCCACACCTGCGGGTCGGTGAGCAACTCCCGCAGGCGGGACAGGTTTCGGGCCACCGCCGGCAGCGGCGCCAGGTGCGCGAAGTCGTGCGCGCCGACCAGCACCACCCGAGAGCCCTGCGGATCGTGCGGCGCGGCACTCACGTTGTCCCAGCCCGGCCGCCGATTCGGTCGCCGCTGCGCACACGCATCCATCCCCCTTGGCCGAGAGCGAGCAGCTCAGCGTAGTGCGCGCGAAGGGCGGGGGAGGTGTGGATCGTGCCGGCGGCGGCGGCGGCGGTGGAGCGGGTGCGTGGTCGGTGGCGGGGGCGGCTCTGCGGGTGGCGCGCCGAGCGTATTCCGACGATTCGTCCGAGGGTTGGCGGTATGGGTACGAAGTCGGCGGGTTGGGACGTGGCCGAGCTGGTGGATGCGGTGGAGCGGGCTTGGGGTGGGCGGTTTCGCCCGGGCGCCGAACAGGAACGAGCGGAGCCGGCCCCGAGTCGGCCGGGTGCCGCCGGGAGAGTGCCTCCGCGCCTGCGCGAGTACACCGGGCGGGGTCCGTCGCGAGTGTGTCCCAGGCGTGCTGCGGGCGGGTCACAGGCCGGATCGAGGCGTGACGTTCGTCCGGCGGCGATCGTTTCTTCAACCGAACGTTTGCAGCCGCAAGAAGGCTCTTGTCCCCGTTCGAGTTGGAGGCCGTCGTGTGTGGATCCCAGGTGCCCGGACCGCGCCCGCCGGCCGCGTCCACCTGGCCGGAGCGGTATGCGGAACCCGCGGTCGGCGCGGCCTGTTCGATGTGCGAGAAGGACTTCACCGCACCCGACATCGGCTGGGGGCTGTTGCTCAGGCGCGGCGTGTACGGCAACGCGTATCTGTGGCGCGCCGGTCGGGTGCGCGGCTACGTCGTGGTGGTCTGGACCGGTGGACACGTCGCGCGACTGACCGCGCTGTCCGCCCGCCAACTCGCGGGCTTCATGGCCGAGGTGACCTCGGCCGGACGCGCGATCGAGGCGCACTATCGGCCGGTGCCCAAGATCAACGTATCGCTGCTGGAAAACGACATCCCGCACCTGCACGCACATCTGATCCCACGTGACCCCGACGAACCGACACCGGAACGCGCCCCGGCGTTCGCCCACCTCGAACACGACCACCAGGACGAGGACGGGCTCCAGTCCGACGCCGCGGCGTTGCGCGCGCTTTTGGCCTATACGGGGGCAACCCATGGTGTGGCCACGGGAGATGGACCGTGCGACGACAGCGTCGGAGGGGGATCGGCCGACCCGGGCGGGGGTGCGGGGTCGTGAACGGCGGACGGACGGCGGCGTCGAGGGTATCGGGGGTGGGTCCCGCCGTTGGCCTGCCGGACCAGGTCATCACCGTGCCGTGCGATGTCGACGGGCATGCCCCACTCGCGCAACTTGCGGCTTCAGGTCTGGTCGGTGCCGTCCTGCCGCAGGTGTCCCTCCCGGCTGACGCCGTGGATGCGAACTCTCGTTGGTCCTGGTCCGATGCCCCCTGGCCGGTTGCGGCAAGAGGGCATCGGACCAGTCGCGCGGGGTGGGCGGTGTGTCAGGTGGTGATGGTGGCGACGGGTTCGAGGCCGTAGGTGCGGGCGTAGCCGTTCTCGGTGCCGACGAGGAGGTCGATGACCTCGAAGTAGCGGTCCCAGAACGGGGTTTCGCGCAGTGCGTCGATGAGGAGCTGATAGGCGTGGTGGTCTTCGGCTTCCCACACCCAGATGTCGGTGACGCGCGCGGAGTAGAACTCCGTGTCGTAGAAGCGTGACCGGACACCGGTGGTCTTGGCCTTGATGGCCGGCAGGACCTGGGAGGTGAAGGCGTCCACGCGTTCCTGGACGGTCAGGGCGAGCCACTCGGGTGTGGTCTTGACGAGCATGAACGCCGTGACCGGCGGTTCGGTTTCCTCAGCGGGCATCAGGACGCCTCCAAAGGCATAGGTGGTCTTGGTGCGCTGGGCACCATGTGTTCCGGCGACGGGTGGTGGGCCTCAGGAGAGGACGGCGGGCTTGAGGGTCTGGGCGCACCACTGCTCGAAGCCGGTGGGGGAGGCGGTGTCCGGGGTGCGGGCGACGCCGGCGTCGAGGCCTTCGTCCTTGGCCCGCTTCATGTCGACGATGCCTTGGACGAATGCCTCGTTGAGGCCGTAGCCGACGAGGGTTGTGTACAGCTCGTCGAGCGGCTGGCGTTCGTAGCGGACGGGGCGGCCGAACTGTTCGGTCATGATGCGGGCCAGGTCGTTGGGGGACAGGTCCTGCGGCCCGAGGACCGGGATGTTGTCGGTACCGGTCCACGAGCGGTCCAGCAGCAGGCCGGCTGCGGCGGCCGCGATGTCGGCGACAGCGACGAGGGGAGCCTTGCGGTCGGCGTCGACGGTGTCGGTGAAGACGCCCTTGTCGCGGATCGAGTCGGCCTCCTCCAGGAAATTCTCGAAGAAGGACGGGCAGGCCAGGGCCCGGTAGGCGACGCCGGTGTCGGCGATGAGGTCGTCCATGGCGAGGGAGGCGGTGACGACGCCGGCCCGGTCGGCGAGCGCGGTGCCGCGGCCGAGCGCGGAGACGCCGACGACGTGCCCGACGCCGTGGGCGGCGAGCGCCTTCGCGGCGGGGCGGGTGAAACCGCTCCAGGCGTCCGCCGGGGCCAGGGAGGAGTCCGGGGGGACGAGCCAGAAGACGGCGTCCGCACCCTCGAAGGCCCGGTCGAGAACCTCGGCTTCCGCGTGCGAGCCGGTGACCACCTCGACGCGTCCGCGCGCCGCGTCCGGAAGCCGGGCGGGATCGCGCACGATCACGCGCAGTTCCTCGCCCGCGGCGGGGGCGGACTCCAGGAGCCGGGAGAGCAGGTGACGGCCGATGTTCCCGGTGGGAGCGGTAATGACGATCATGAAAACCTCGTAGGTCGTGCCGGTTCGGTACGCCTCTCATCCTGCTGAGGGCCTCCGTGCTGCCACAATGGGAACTTCGGCACGGAATCATTGACTGAAATGGAATAATGCTGGTGAGCAGCCCGGATCCGGTCATCGACGCCAACCTCGCCATCGCGCTGGATGCTCTGCTGGCCGAGCACAGCGTGACCCGCGCCGCCGCACGTCTGCACACCTCGCCCGCCGCCATGAGCCGCACCCTCGCCCGTCTGCGCCGCATCCTCCAGGACCCCCTCCTGGTCCGGGCCGGACAGACCATGGTCCCCACCCCACGCGCCCAGTCCCTGCGCGAGGAAGCCGCCGCAGTGGTTCGCAGCCTCGGAGCGCTGCTCAGCCCTGGCGCGAGCGTCGACCCGGCAAGCCTCCGCAGCACTTTCACCCTCCAAGCCGCCGACCTGGTCGGCGCGGCACTGGCCCCCGGGCTGCTGCAACTGGCCCAGCGGGAGGCACCGGGGGTCTCGTTCCGGATCCGAGCCGAGGAACTGGAGGCCGGCCCCGCGCTGCGGGACGGCCGGATCGACTTGGAGATCGGATCCATCGACCACGTGGACCCCGAAACCCAGATCGAAGAACTGGTCAGCCTCCGAATGGTGGCGGCCGTCCGGCCCGGCCATCCGCTCACCGAAGGGCCACTGACCCCGGTCCGGCTTGCTGCCGCCCAGCACGTCGCGGTCAGCCGCCGGGGCCGGTTCACCGGTCCCCTCGACACCGCCCTGGCCGAGCAGAACCTCCACCGGCGGGTCAGCGTCGTCCTGCCCAGCCACCTCGCCGCAATGACCCTCGCCACCCGCAGCGACATCGTCTGCCTCGTACCTGCCGCACCCCCCGGCGCCGCCCCCTCACCCCTCACCGAAGACGCCACCGCCCTCGGACTGCGCCTCCTCGACATCCCCCTGGCACTGCCACCACTGACCATCGGCATGGCCTGGCACCCCCGACACACAACCGACGGAGCCCACCACTGGCTCCGCAACGCCATCCGCCGAACCCTTCGCACACCGGGAAGCCCAACCACATGATCCGACCGGGACACCGGGACGGCCTCGACCAGGGAAGCCGGCCGCCGCAGCCGCCGGCCCGTTGTCGACCTCGGCCTTCCCCGGCCTCGACCAATCTCCCCACCGGCGGCACAGCCTCCACAGCCGGCGACGCATGGCGGAACCGGCGGCCCGGCGGCCCGGCGGGTGTCCTGGCGACCCGGTTCGTCGCGCGGTGGGAGCGGGAGCGCGTTGGACGGTGCAGCCGGTGTCGGTGCCGGTGCCGGCAGGGTCGGTCGGGCGGTGGGCGGTCGGAAGCTAGGGTCGGACCGTGTATGCGATGCAGGTGCCGGAGTCGATGAACGCCACACGGTTGATGCGCTTGACGTGGTCGACGGATTCGGCAGTCGACCCGCTCGGGGTGCTCGGCTCGGTCGAACCGTATCCGTCCGGCATCCTCGGCATTCCGATCAGGTAAGGACGATCGCGACGGCGAGGCCGCGCGAGTGGGCCGGGTCGTACTGGCCTCGACAGGGGCGGCTGGTCGAGATCCGGGACAGCTGCACCCTCATCCCGCTTGATCAACCGGACGAACTTGCCGGAACCATCCGCGAGTTCACCAGCACACCCAAGACGGAACGGTGACCCCGGCCCGGCCCGGCGCGCCCTCCTGCCGACGAGCCGGGTCTCACCCGCTTCAACGCCCCACCGACACCGGCGACCGGCCGTCGTCGCCACCGTCGCGCACACCGGCGCGGACGCGACCCCGAAACCGACCCGGGCTCCGAAACCGACCCGGGCTCCGATCCTGATCCCGGACCCGGACCCGGACCAGGACACGCAACATCGCGATGCCCACCGCGATCGCGATCACGTGCAGAATCGCCGCGCAGGTGAGGTCCTCCGGCAACGTGGTGCCAACCGGGCTCGCCAGCGCCACGTACAGCGTGAGCGGCAGCTTCCAACCGCTCCAGGCGAACAGCGAGCCCGAGCCGATCCAACCCAGGGCCACCGGAAGTCGGCGCGCCAACCGGCCCGGGCGGCCATAGCCGATCACGGTGGTGGCGACGGCTGCCACGAGTGCCCAACCGCCCCAGATGCCGGTCAGGATCCGCCAATCGGCGTCGCGTGCCTGCGGGTGTGCGACGCCCAGCGTGCCGCCGATCGCCCAGTACAACCACACCGCTCCGAGCCCGGCGCCGCCGACCGCCGACCAAGGGATGCGCCGAAGTCCCGATCCGATGGGCGTGATCCGACCGCGGACCGCGTCGCCGACCCGCCCCGCGAATACGTCCGGCCAACGCCGACGCAGATACGCGGGCAGCGCGAGGGCCAATCCCAACCCCATCCCGACGAAGCCGATCTGGATCAGGACCGCCTCCCAACCCGGCATGGACGCGTCGTCCGCACTCGCGCCCCCGCCTGTGCCGGCGGCCGATTCCGGGTCGTCACCGGAGGATGTCACCAACGAACTCAGCACCGCGTACGGCAACACGGGAACCAGAAATCCGGTCCCGACCCAGGCGCAGAACGCCAACGGAGCGCCCGGTATCCGCATTCCCCACGGGCGGACCAGCGCGAGTGCCACGGCGATCCCGATCGCCGCCATGCCCACCGTCGCCGTGTTGAGCACCACCCACTCGGTCAGCCCGAACCCCGAGCCGATCGGTAGCACGCCGATCAGGGAACCGATCACCCACGACATCTTGATCACCGGATAGGGCGTCAATGCGAGTGCCGCCCCGTATGCTGCGACGCGACCCACCCGATCCCACCGTTGCACCGGAACTCCCCTTTCAGCCGAAGGAATTCCAGCCTCTGCTGCGAAGCCCGCCGCCGGCATCCACCCGCAGGCGTGCGCCAGTCCCCCGATCGGGGGACGGCAACGACCGCCCCGAGGTCGACTTCGCCCCCGGCGCGGTCCAGCCGGCCTCACCCCACCCGACCGGCCCGAACCGCCGGCCCCAACCGGCAAACTGCCTATCGGCGGGCGACACCCACCCACGCGCCGGCCGACCCATCCCGCTATGCGCGAGGTTCCCCGTACCAGCGCCAGGTTGTGCGTCGCGCCTGTCCCGGCAGGTCCGCGCGGCCGGTGGCCCACAACATCGTGGGCCAGGGGTCGGTGTCCTGCGGGACGTCCGGGAAGAGCCGGGCGAGTACGCGCGCGCACAGGTCGGCGGGCGGGGCCCAGGTCACTCCGAGGCCCTCGGCCAGGTCGTGGGTGTGAACGAGCGTCTCCACGATTCCCATCGCGGCAAAGCCCTCGGGGTCGGCGACGCCGAAGCCGTGGTGGGCGCGTACGCTCGACGGCGTCGTCCGCACCATGGCCACCAGCAGCGCGCCGCTCGCCTCCAGCACCTGCAACAGCCCGTCCGGGCCCGCCGCGTGGTCGGCGTGGATCGCGTTGGCCGGGCCGCCCGGTCGCCGACTCGCCCAGACGAACGGCACCTCGCCGGACATCGGCGGGACCCTGGGGCCCAGTTGGGCGGCGTATGCGAAGAGATCGTCGCTCAGGTGCTCGACCGTCTCCCAGCGGTCCCATTCCAGCGGGCCGGCCTTCGCCTCCCACGCCGTGGGCGGCACGCCCCGCAGCGCGGCCACCGCGAGCTGCACGGCCCGATCCAGATCGTCGGCGGTCACCGGCCCGGGTCCGTGCTCCGGCGGCGCGGACGTGGCGACCGTCGAGGTCGTGGACGCGTTGTCCTCAGGTGATTCGAGCATGGCAGGACCGTATCGTCACACATGCCCGACCCGCCGAGGCCCCGCCGAGAGCCGACCGCATCCGCCGGCGCGGTTTACATCGGCGAGCCGGCGTCTTGGCGTCGCGTCGTGAATCACGCCGGTCGACACGTTCAAGGGACTTCGGCAACGCGGGCGCGGTCCCGGGGCCCCGGCTGCGGCACGTGATCCGACCGCGGCCGGGGAATTGTTGTACGAAGCCGTGCGCCGCGACCGGCGGTGGTGGATGGACGAACGCGGCCACTACCTGGCCGGGTTGATCCACGCGGCGGGACTGCCTTTGGATCCTCTCGCCGGCATGTCGGCCGGTACCGAGGAGGAGTGCGAGCGGGCCGCTGCCATATTGAATCCGTCGGCCGAGGGCGGGCATCGCCTCGGCGCCCGACCAGGCGCCGATGCGGGCCCGGTTGGTCGAGTTGCGCGAGGTGCCGATGGAGGAGGACGGGTTCGGGGCCGCCGCGTTCGGGCGGTTGGCGGCGGGCAGGCGGCAGCGTGGCGCCGTGAGCGTCGACCGACAACTCGCGGCTGCCGCCGCCGAGTCGGCGCGCAGCCGCTTTCCCGGGGTAGGACTGGTCCGGAGCTGCCGCGCTGCGACTGGACGACAGGCCGATCCTGACCGGTACCGCTTCGGAGGTGCCGAACAACGCGGTGCGGCTATGCCACGAGAGCTGCGCGATCTGCGAGGCGTACAAGCACGGGTGGCGCGTGCTCGCCTCGGTGCGCGTGACCGTCGCCGACGAGGATCGCGGCGTGCCGGCTCCCTGCCGGGTGTGCCAGGAACGTCCGCCTACGGCCCGGATGTGGCCGTCGGCGGACCGGAGGCGGACGACCCGTGACGATGCCGTCCCTGCGGCTGCGGGACGCAACCCCGTTGGTTCGTGCGGGTGTTCCTGGAGGACCTTTGGCCCTACCCGCGGCCGGGCGAAGCGGAACAGGTCCGGTGGCGAGGGTGGTTGCGCGGCTGTGCGGCCGCCGTGGGGAACGTGCTTCCGACGGTTGGGGCGTGACGTCCCTCCGTGGCTCGTCGTTGGTCCGGGCGGAGGTGTGCGTTTCGGCGCGCGGGTCGGATTCCGAGGTCCGAAGCGCGCCGGCCGGCGACACCGCCGCGTAGCCGGGAGCCACTCCCGAAGCACCCGGACCGACCATGGGGAGAGCGACACTTGAGCGACCACCGCCACAACGCCATCGCGTATGCCGCCATCATCCTCGAACGCGCGGACGGCGCGGTGCTGTTCATGGAACGCAAGGACACCGGCTTCGCCGACGGCCTGCTCGCCCTCCCGGGCGGCTTGGCCGACCCGGGCGAACTCCTCATCGAGGCGTGTGCCCGGGAGACCAAGGAGGAGATCGCCATCGACGTCGCCACGGCGGACCTGCGCACAACGTACGTGTCCCAGGTCCTCGGCGAGACCGGCGCGCCGGTGATCGGCTGGTACTTCCACACCACCGCCTGGTCGGGGGACCCGGTCAACGCCGAACCCGACCACTGCGCCCGGCTGGCCTGGCTCGACCCGGCGGACCTGCCGGCCGACGTCGAACCGACCGACGCCGGCGCGGTCACCGCCTGGCACCGCAGGACCGCCACGACCCGATGGGCCTGATCGGGCCCCGAAACCGGCGGACGGCGCCCGTCTCGCACACCCCGCGAGCGGCCTACCCCGCCTCCCGGTCGGGCCATTGCACCCGACCGTCTCGGAAGACCAGCGGCCGGGCCTCGGTGTCCTCGATGAAGCGCAACCACCCGAGCACGACCGAGCCGTGCGAATCCGTGTGTGCGTCCTCGGCTCGCGCGGCCAGCCAGGCCAACAGCTCGCCGACCTCGTCGAATTGGTCGGGATGCAGTTCCCGACGCACGGTCAGCGCCCACCCGCCGCCGATCGGCGCCAAACCGGTGGCCGACTCCCCGCCGATCCGCAGCGCGATCCCGTCCGCGCCCAACACGGGATGCGGATCGTCCACCACCGCCGGTACTCCGAGGTCGTCCACCACGACCACCGGGAACTCGGTCACGATGCGGCGATCGCCCACGTCCGGAATCGCCCCGGCCGCGAGGCCCACATGCCACCGCAACTCGGCCACGTCCGGGCCCGAGAGCCGCCCGGCGCGCAACGCCAAGTCCATGGTCAACTCGTACAGATCACTCACGCGTCGAAACCCTACCGCCACGCCTTCGCCAGCAGACGGCGCCTGTGGGCACGGGACTTGGCCGCGCCCGCCTACTCCGGGCCCAGTCCCGCGCGGTACGCGATGATCACCAGGTGCACGCGGTCGCGCGCGCCGAGTTTGGTGAGCAGGTGGCCCACGTGTGTCTTGGTGGTGCCCTCGGTGATGTGCAGGGTCCGGGCGATCTCGACATTGGTGCGACCGGCGGCGACTCGGGTACGGGCGTCGCAACGGCCCGCACGCCGGGCGCGTCCGGGCGGCGGGCGAACTCGGCGATCAGCCGCCGGGTCACGCTCGGTGCCAACAGTGCCTCGCCGGCGGCGACCACCCGGATCGCATCGAGCAGGTCTTCGGGCGCGGTGTCCTTGAGCAGGAATCCGCCGGCCCCGCCGCGCAGCGCCGCGTAGATGTGCTCGTCCAGATCGAACATGGTCAGGATCAACACCCGCACCCCCGGCACACCCGGCGAACCGCCCGCACCGGTGATCAGCCGGGTCGCCTCCAGGCCGTCCATGCCCGGCATGCGTATGTCCATCAGCACCACGTCGGGCCGCTCCCGACGGGCCGACTCCACCGCGGCCGGACCGGTGCCCGCCTCACCCACCACGGTGAAGCCCGGTGCCACGTCGATGATGCCGCGAAAGCCCGCGCGGACCAGCGTCTGGTCGTCCGCGACCAGCACCCGCACGCTCATGCGACCCGCTCGCTCAACGGCAGCACGGCGGCCACCCGAAAGCCCCGCCCGGGCAGCGGTCCCGCACTGAACTCCCCGTCGTACAGCCCGACTCGCTCGCGCATGCCGGCCAACCCGTGCCCGTACGGCGGCTCGTACGACTCGGCCGACTCGGTGCCCGCGAACGCGGGACCCAGATCCACCCCGTCGTCGGTGATCTCGATCGCCAACGCGTCCGCGCGGTAGTCGACCCGGACCCGACCAGACCCGGTCCGCGCGTGCCGGCCGATATTGGTCAGTGCCTCCTGGATGATCCGGTACGCGGACAACTCGATTCCGGCGAGCGTGCGTGTCCCGGCGGACATGTCTCGTTGCAGGCCCCGTTGCCATCCAACGTGCGGATTGCCATGCAGCCCGCCATGCAAGTACCAGGTCAGGGGGCTTTTACGTCGGTTTACAAACCGCCGAAGGCAGGTGCCTATCGCGGGTTCTGTCGGTTCGGCCTCGGCCGGCTCGGGGCGGGCTCGCGGTCGGAGTGCGCCCTGCCGGTGAGGGCGAGGAAGACATCGTCGAGGTCGGGGGTGTGCACGGTGAGCGACTCGGCCCGGATGTCCGCGTCGGCGAGTGTGTCGAGGACGGTGCGCAGCGTCGGGATGTTGTCGTCGCCGGGGATGCTGAGGGTCAGCGTCTCGTCGTCGCAGGTGGTGGCACGGAAGAGGTCGGCGGCCACGTCGAGGTGGTGAGGGTCGCTGAACCGGACCCGGATGTGCGCGCCGGGAATGCGGCGCTTGAGTTCGGCGGCGGTGCCCTCGGCGACCAGCCGGCCGTGGTCCAGGACCGCGATCCGGTCGGCGAGTCGGTCCGCCTCCTTCAGATACCGGGTGGTGAGCAGGATGCTCACGCCGTGCTCGGCGACCAGGTCGCGGATGATGTCCCAGATGATTCGGCGGCTGCGCGGGTCCAGGCCGGTGGTGGGCTCGTCGAGGAAGATCACCCGGGGGTGGCCGACCAGGGTCATTGCCAGGTCGAGCTTGCGGCGCATGTCGCCGGAGAGGGTGACGACGGGTTTGCGAGCGGCGTCGGCGAGGTCGAATCGGGCCAGCAGTTCGTCGGCCCGGCGGCGGCCCTCCACCCGGCCCAGATGGTGCAGGTCCGCCATCAGAAGCAGGTTCTCCCGGGCGGTGAGCAGATTGTCCATGGCGGAAGACTGGCCGGTGACGCCGATCGCCCGGCGTACCGCGTCGGCCTCGCGGGTGAGGTCGTGGCCGGCCACGTGCACGCGGCCGGCGTCGGCGCCGACGAGCGTGGACAGGATCTGCACGGTGGTGGTCTTGCCCGCACCGTTGGGACCGAGCAGGGCGAAAACGGTGCCCTCGGCGACGTGCAGGTCGATGCCGTCCAGCACCACCTTGTCGCCGTAGGACTTGGCCAGGCCGACGGCGCTGATCGCCGGTGTACGGGTGGCGGAAGTCGTGATCATGGCAGTGGTACCCCTTCGGTCATGGCTCTGCGGTCTCGGCCGGGCCGCGCGCCGAACTCAGGCGCGCCGGATCAGGATGTGGCCGAGGGCGGTCCGGGCGCGGACCTCGACGGTCTGCTCCGACGCGTCGGGACTCCCGGTCGAGCCGAGCGAGTTGCGTACGCTGCCCATCCGGGTCTGCACGTCCACCCAGGCGGCGGTGGCCTTGCGGATGCCGACTTCCAGGTCGCCGGCGCCGGTCTGTAGGTGGACCTGGCCGCACGCCACCTCGTCGACCCGGATCGCGCCGTGGGCGCACTTGGCGTCGACGTCGGCGTGCGCGACGCCGATGGTGATCCGGCCGTTGGAGGAGTTGGCCCGCAGGTCGCCGCCGACCTCGTCGATGGTGGTTTCGCCGTTGGTGTTCCTTATCGTTGCCGCGCCCGTGACGGTGCCGACCTCGATCCGGCCCGCTGCGACGATCTCGGCGTCCCCGGTGATGCGGGCCACCCGGATGTCGCCGTGGTCGGCCCTGGCGTACAGGGTCCGGGTTTCGTCGATCCGGATGGTGCCGACCGAGGTCTTGAGTCGGCAGTCGCCCAGCGGGCCCGCACACGTGAAGTCCGCCATGGGCGTGGCGCCCTGCACGTCGGAGCCGGCCGGCAGTTCGACGATGATCCGCACCGAACCGCTCTTGCCGAGCGGCGAGCGCTTCTTGGGCCCTTTGATCAGCAACCTGCCGCCGGAGCAGGTGACCGTGGTCTGCTGGGCGGCCCACACGTCGATCTCGTCGGCGTCGTTGCCGGGTAGTACCTCGACAACCGTGTCGGTGCGGTCGCTCGCTCTGATCCGGACCGAGCCGAGGTCGAATTCGAGGGTGGCGGAGATCGGCTTCGGGGTGTCGAACGTGGGCATGGCGGTGCCTTCCTCTCGGCTGTGGGCTCCGGCCGGCCGGGCGGGGCGGCGGGAGTCCGGCCGGCGCGGCGTCGGGGCCGGCGCCGTGCCGCGGTGCGCGGGCTGCGTCTGTGTCCGCGTGTGCGGTTGTGCGTGCGCTGCGTGTGCGGTGGTGCGGTGCCGTGCGTGGCAGGGGTCAGCGGACCCAGCCGGTGTAGCCCTGGCGGACCCGGTGCCGGCTGGTGGGGTCCGGTGCGCCGTGGCGGGCGGGGTCGGGCGCCAGTGCGCCGGTGGCGGCGCGTACCAGCCAGGCGTTGACCGACAGGCTCTCCAGCGCGGCGACGTCCTCGACTCGGGACTTGAGGTGGGCGGGCAGCCGGAAGTTGATCCGCGCCATGCCGCCCTCGTCGCCGTCCGGCGGTGCCGCGGTCGGCATCGGTGCGGGTGCACTCGGCGCGCTTTCGGGCGTCGCGGGTTCCGCGTATGCCTCCGGACCCGGTGGCGCGGTCACCACGAACTCGGGGTCGAGCCCGCGCAGTCGAAGCTCGACCGACCCGGGGGCGAGGTCGCTGGTGACCTCGGCCATGGCGGCGGACAGCGCTCTGAGCAGGACGAGCCGGGTGGCCGACTCCAGCGGGGCGGTGAGGCGTTCGGCCAACTTACGCGCATCGCCACCGCCCGCGTCCGCGGCAACCGCAAGCTCGTTCCGAAGGCTGTCGACGTACGGCGTGAGGTCCATGACGCCATTGTGGCACATTAAGTGGCGCCGAGACGAGATTATATGACGTCACAAATGCGCCATCCATATGTGCATCACGGTGCGCAAGTGTCGAGAAAGAAGCATCCGAGCCGCTGAAGGCTGGTAAATGCCAGGTCGGATCAGGCCGGATCGATCTTTGCGGCGAGGTGCACCGGCTGCGCCATGACGGCTTCCGGTTGTGCCACGGCGGCACATCGGCCGCGCCCGCCCACGCGCGACTCCGAGCGACGGCCGGTCCGCGGGTGCCGGGGCGGGGCCGGGCGGGTATGGGGGGCGGCTCGTGGCCGGCACGCCGATGCACGGCACCGGACGCTGCGGAGCCCGGCGGGGCATGGAGACACGCCCTAGAGTGATCATGACGGGGTGGCACGACGGGTGGCACGACGCGGTGTGCGGCGAGGGGGCTTGGGGACGTGGCGATACGGGATCAACTGCGGGGCATCGGTGGGGCGGTGGGGGCCGCGGCGGCTTCGGGGCGTGCGGCCGTGGGAGGTCGGATCGGCGCCGGTCGGGCTCGGGTCGCGTCGGGGGACTGGGTGCACGGGACGTTGGACGCGCTGCCCGCGCCGGCCGCGCCCGCCGCCGTGGCCTGGGAGTTCTCGTTGGGTGCGCTGGTGTGTCGGCACCCGAAGGTGCCGGCGATCACCGCGCGACCGCTGCGGCTGCTCGACGGCCTGGGTGCGGTGCGGTTCGGCCCGGAGACGGTCGGCTTCGACGGGGAGGACATCCCGTGGGAGAAGGTAATCCGACTCACCCTGCACGACGCGTTCGCCTCGATGACCACGGCCGCACTCGACACCGAGGTGGACCGGATCCGCGATGTACTGCCGCCGTTGCCCGGCCGCAAGTGGGCGGTCACCAAGGTGGTGGAGGGCCTGCTCACGGTGGTCCTCGCGTCGCTGGAACAGGCCGACGACCGCCGCTTGGACAGTGCGGAGGTGGCCTGCGAGATCACCTACCGCGGCCTGCTCGGTCGGGAGAAGACGCTGCGCGCGAGCCTGTTCGCCACCGCCCTGCTGGCCCGGCAGACCGCCGTCGCGGACAGCCTGGTGGCCACCGCGCGCGCCCACGGCGTCGAGGTGATCGCGGCCGTGCCCGAAGGCGGCACCGGCGATGCGGCGGCGGCCGAGCGAATCCGCGTCCTGCGGGCCCGGACCGACGGGGTCTCGGCCAAGCTGCGCGCCCAGCGCGAGCAGGCCGCGGAGATCGCCCCGCCCGTCGAGCCGACGGCGGCCGCGGGTAGCGCGCCGAACGCGACACCCGCTCCGGCCTCTCGCACAGCCGGCCCCCACGGCGCCGCCCACCCCAGCGACGCCACGGATCCCACCGACCCCTTCGCCTGCTGATCGACTCGGTGCGACCGGGCCGGCTCACCTCGCTCGACGGGACGGCTACGCGCGGGCTTCCATCCCATAGGGACGCAGGCCCCGGGCACGGTAGTTGACGAGGGCATTGGAGTGGTCCTCGGAGGACGTGTGCAGCCAGACTCGGCGCACCGGCTCGGCGCTCGAGTAGGGGGCGGTGAGCCAGGCCTGGCGGAGCACCAGGGTCAGTGCGCAGCCGCCCAGGCCCTTGCCGACGTATTCGGGAAGCAGGCCGAACGTGGCCACCTCGACGTTCCCGCCGGGCTGCGGCTCCAGGTTGCCGATGCCCGCGGTCTCGCCGGCGTGCGTGATCAGCCAGGGTTGTAGCAACGGGTGCGCGGCGTGAAGTTCCGCCCATTCGTGCTCGGTTCGGGACGCGCTGCGCCACCCGTACGGTGCGCCGATTCGGGCCTGCAGGGCGTGCAACAGCGGCGTGGCCGGGTCGACGCGGCGCAGCGCGAGCGCCGGCACGGGGCGGGACGGCCGGAGGTCGTCGAGCGAGGTCATCTCCAGGTACATCACGGTCTTACCCATCGCGCCAGGCTATCCCCGGCCACCGACACCCGGCCCGGGCCGGCGATCCCAACCTCGTCACGCCCCACGCGTCGTGCGGCGGACGGTGGGTCGGCTGCCTCGGGGGCCCCAGGGATCCTGTGCGTCGTACGTCGGTTGCCACAGGTTCAGGTAGGTCGGGCGGACGGATTCCGGCAGTTGGCCGAGGATGATCGCGGTACTCTCGGGGCTCGGGTGATCGAGCAGCCACGGCAGGTAGCGACACGTACCGGAGCCGATCCGTCGGCCGTGTTCGGCGCCGAAGCGGCGTATCTGCTCGGTGGTGACCACGGCGTCGATCAGTGGCAGTGCCTCGTCCTCCTCGTGCCCGAGATGCCCACGCAGCCCGCCGACCCGTCCGTCGAGCAGGTCACCGAGCCGCAGACCTCCCGTGTCGCGGTCGGCCGGCGCCGTGTCGATGGCTTCCAACAGCGGGTCGAATGTGGCGTGTTCGGCCTCCATCACCGCAATCAGGCCCAGCTCGTCCGGCCGATCGGCCGGCGCCCGGCGCAACACCGGCCACAGCAGGTCGCCGGAACAGGTCCCACCCGGTGCCGACCCGCAGGATGTGCCACGGGTCGTCGTCCGTACGTGCGGCGACCCGGGCAAGTCGCTCCAGATCGCGGCGCAGCGCGTCGTGGATCGCGAACATCATCGTCATGTCGTGTCGGAAGTCCTTGCCGCGCACGGGATTCCTCGCTTGTCGAGCGTTGTCGTCGTAGGGACGAGCGGAGCGGGTGGAAGGTGGGCGAAGGTGCGGGACGGATCGTCCCTCCGGCGCCGCGACGAAACCGCCGCCGTGGTGCCGGCATCATCCTTCGTCCCGGGCTGGGAACCTTCATTCCGGGCCCGGAACGCTTCGTCCCGGGCCCGGAATCCCCCGTCCGGGCCGGGAACGTCCCTCCTTCCCGAGCCCGGGAGCCTTCGTCCCGGTGCCGAAGCAGTCGGCTCGTGGACGGAACCTCCATCCCTTTGACGGACGCCGGCCCCTTGATGTGACCGCAGCGCTGCTTCCCCCGTTCCGTGGCCGGGCGCGTCGTCACCGGCAGGCACGCACCGCCGCTCGGACGGACGCGCGCCCTTGCGTTGTCGGTGGCCGGCGATAGAGTGCCCGGTCGTGATCGAACCCGACTTCTTACACGCCACCCGGGTGTCCTACGACGCCGTCGCCACCGAGTACACCGAACGCGCTCGGACCGAACTCGCGAACAAGCCACTGGAGCGGGCCCAACTCGCCGCCTTCGCCGAACTCGTGCGCTCGGTCGACCCCGGGACCGGACCCGTGGCAGACGTCGGGTGCGGGCCCGGTCGGATCACCGCGCACCTGCGCGATCTCGGGCTGGATGCCTTCGGGATCGACCTGTCGCCGGGGATGATCGCGGTGGCCCGCCGCGAGCACCCGGATCTGCGCTTCGAGGTCGGCTCGATGACGGACCTGGACCTTCCGGACGGCTCCCTTGCCGGTCTGGTGGCGTGGTACTCGATCATCCACGTCCCGATGGAGCAACTTCCCGGCGTGTTTGCCGAGTTCCATCGCGTTCTGGTCCCCGGCGGCCGACTCCTGCTCGCCTTCCAAGTCGGCGATGAACCGCTGCGGCTGACCGAGGCGTTCGGCCGATCGGTTTCCCTCGACTTCCACCGCCGCCGACCGGAGCGGATCGCCGACCTGGTGACCGATGCGGGCCTGACCATGCATGCGCAGATGATCCGCGAGCCCGACCCCGGCGAGAGCGTACGACCCGCGCAGCAGGCCTACCTGCTGGCCCGGAAGCCCTTGCCCGCGGAGGACGACTGACCTGATCCGCGGGCCGCGGGCCGGCCCGAACAGGGCGCGGGCGTCGGCCGGGCGTCGGCCGGGCGTCGGGTCGACGGACCCACGCGCCGCGCCGATCGGTGGTCGCGGATGGGGTCGGTGCTCGCCGGTCGGATCGGTGGCCGCTGACGAGATCGGTGCTCTCCGGTCGGATCAGGGCTTGCCCACGGGATCATCGCCCGCTGACGAGATCGGTGCTCACCGTTGGGTTTGGTGCCTGCGGATGGGATTGCTGCTTGCCGGCCGGTTCGGTGCTCGCCGACGCGATCGGTGCTCATCAACGGGATCAGCGCCCGCCAATCGGATCGGTGCCCGCCGACGCGATCAGTGCTCGCCGACGGGTTCGGTGGCCGCCGATGGGACCAGCGCTCGCCGATGGGACCAGCGCTCGCGGATGGGATCAGTGCTTGCCGAACGGGTTCGGTGCCCGCCAGCGAGATCGACGCCCGCTCACCGCGCAGGCGAATGCCTTCCACCGCCTCCGGCACCGGAACGCGAGCCGTTGCGCGGCCACTCCGCGCGGAGCGCCATCCACCCCCCTACGCCACCGGCGCTGTTGCGGGCGGCGAGTCGGTGACCCGGCCGAGGCGGTGGTGGTCCATCGCGCCGGCCCGGTCCGACACCGAACCGGTCGACCCCCCCGGGAGTGACAGCTGGTCGCCACTCGGGCGGCGGCGTCGAGGGGTGCGGTGACGCGTGCGGTCATGGTCTGGACCGCGCGGTCACCGACGCCCTCGACGCCGTCCGTACCGCGGTCGGGTCGGCCGGGTTCAGCCCAGCGAAGCCGTCAGGGTGATCTCGGCGCCCGGCGAAAGCAGCCTGGAGATCGGACAGTTCTGCTTGGTGACGTCCGCGATCTTGAGGAACTCCGACTCGTCGATCCCGGCGGCCACGACGGCGGTCTCCAGGTCGATCCGGGTCACCGTCGGGGCACCCTCGACCTGGACCAGGTGCACCTTGGCCGTGGTGTCCACCGAGTTCGCCGGGAAACCCGCGTCGCCCAGGCCCTTGGCCAGGGCCATCGAGAAGCAGCCCGCGAGCGCCGCGCCGATCAACTCCTCCGGGTTGGTGCCCTCGCCTTCCTCGAACCGGGACTTGAACGAATAGGCACCCTCCAGACCGCCCTTGCCGGTGCGGATGGTGCCGGCACCATCGAGGATGGTGCCCTGCCACTGAGCCGTCGCGCTACGAATAGTCATGGGCCGATGCTAGTACCGGGACAAGGGCTCGATGGCCAGGCACGCGCGCGAGCCCCGAGTCGGGCATCGGGCATCGGCGCGGACCGGGACGTGCGACGCCGCCCCGGAACGGTTCCGGCGCGGCGCCGGCGGTGTCGACCGCCGGCCCCACTTCCGGCTCTCGACCTGCGAGGTCTGCGACGACTGCTACGACCCGCTACGCCCGCGCGGACCGCTATGCCTGCGCGTCGTCCGCCGCCGGTGTCCCGAGGTCGAATCGGATCTCCGGCGTGGCGGCCTGCTCCGTACCGGCGTTCGCCACCGCCTCGGCGGAGCTCATCGAGCCCTTGCCCTTCGGCATCAGCAGTACCGCGAACAGCAGGGCGACCACGCCCAGGCACGCGGCGGACAGGAACGCGTCGTGGTTGACCGCCAGTTGCGCCTCGCGGATCCGGTGCCCGTTGTCTCCGGCCGCGGCCATGTCGTCGGCGAAGCCGCTGTACGCAATGGTCGCGACCACCGCCAGGCCCAGCGCGCCGCCCGCCTCCTGGCTGGTGTTGATCAGGCCGGCGCCCAGGCCCGCCTCTTCCTCGCCGATCCCGACGAACGCGGCGATCTGAAGGGTCACGAAGCACATGCCGCAGCCGAGGCCGAGCGCGATGAACGCGGGCAACACGTCCACCGGGTAGCTGCCGTCGACCGGTGCACGCCACAGCAGCAACAGCCCCACGGTGGTGATCGCCAGGCCCACGATGAGCACCGGCCGGGCGGCCACCTTGGTGATCAGCTCGGACGCGACACCCGCACCGATGGCCACACATACCGCGAGTGGCACGTATGCGAAGCCCGCCCTCAGCGGCGTGTACTCGTACACCTGCTGCATGAACAGGCTCGCGAAGAAGAACATCGCGCCGAACATGCCGAACACCAGGATCGCGGAGAGGTTCGCGGTGCGCATCGTGGCCAACCGGAAGACCCGCAGCGGCAGGATCGGCGACGCGGCCCGCGCCTCGATCACCACGAAGGCGGTCAGCAGGACGAATACACAGCTCAGGCTCACGATGGTGCGGGTGGTGGCCCAGCCGACCGTGGTTGCCTCGCCCAGGGTGAAGATCAGCAACAACAGGCCGCTGGTCAAGGTGATCGCGCCGGCCAGGTCGAACGGCCGACCGCGCTCCTCGGCCACGCTCTCCGGCAACACGCGCGGTGCGAGTACGGCCACGCCCAGGCCGATCGGCACGTTGATCCAGAAGATCCACTCCCACCCGGGCCCGTCGGCCAGCACGCCGCCCAGGATCACCCCCAGGATCGACGCGATGCCGGCCAGCGAACCCCAGATGCCCAGCGCCTTGTTGCGTTCGGCGCCCTCGGCGAAGGTGTTGGTGAGGATGGACAGTGCGGCGGGCGCGATCATCGAGGAGCCGAGGCCCTGGAAGCCGCGCGCGGTGATCAGCATGGTGCCGTTCTGCGCGAGACCTGAGGCCAGCGAGGCAAGCGCGAATACCACGAAGCCCGCCTGGAGCAGGCGGCGGCGCCCGAATGTGTCCGCGAGTCGGCCGCCGAGCAGGAGGAAGCCGCCGAGCACGGTGCCGTACGCGGTGACGATGTAGTTCTGGCTGACCTCGGACATGTCCAGGCCGTCCTTGATCGACGGCAGCGCCAGGTTCACGATCGACACGTCGAGGAACACCATGAACTGGCCCAGGCACAGGAAAGCCAGAATCGCCCCGGTGCCGACGCCGGGTCCTGATCGGCTCGGGGCCGAGTCGGTGGCAGACATCACTAGTCTCCTAAGCCATGCGGGATCGGGCGAGCGAGGGACCGGGCGCCTGACCGATCGCGCTGTCGGGGCCCCGAGTTCGCTCGTCTTCTGTTTTTGGTCTTCGGTGTCCGAGAGCGGCCTCGGCGTCGCCGGACACCACCGGGCCGAGCGTCGTGCCCGGGTGGCTGCCGAACCGGCGGGTCGTACCGTCCGCACCGGTTCCGCCCCCGGCCGGAGCGGCCGAGTTCGTTCGTCACCGCATTGACGGATCCCGGCGAACGAATGTGACCGCCGGCCCGCACCGATTTCCTCGACGTGGTCGCCCACCCACGGCCTCGACGCGAAAGCGCCCCGCGTGCCCGCCGCCCCGTGCCGGGCCGAAGCCCCGCGCCGGCCACGCAGTGTCACATCGTCGGTGGCGCTTACGTCAGGGAACCGAGGGTCGCGCCAACGACCGAGACGCGACCAGAGGATGGGATGAAGCCGATGAACGAGCACGACTTTCTGGCGGAACGCTTCGAGGCGCACCGCAGCCACCTGCTCGCCGTGGCCTACCGGATGCTCGGCTCGCTGACCGAGGCGGACGACGCCCTGCAGGAGACCTGGCTCAAACTCAGCCGCTCCGACCCGGACGAGGTGGACAATCTGGCCGGCTGGCTGACCACCGTGGTCGGCCGGGTCTGCCTGGACATGCTGCGCTCGCGCCGTTCCCGCGGCGAGGAGCCGCTGGACGCGCAGGTGCACGTCCCCGACCCGATCATCGCCGGCATGCCCGACGCCGACCCCGAGCACGCGATACTCCTGGCCGACTCGGTCGGCCTGGCGCTCCTGGTGGTGCTGGAGACGCTCGCGCCCGCCGAGCGGCTGGCCTTCGTACTGCACGACCTGTTCGCGGTGCCGTTCGACGAGATCGCGCCGATCGTGGACCGTACGCCGGCCGCGGCTCGGCAACTCGCCAGCCGCGCGCGCCGACGCGTCCAGGGAGCCGCGCCCTCCCCCGACGGCGACCTGGCCGTGCAGCGCGAGGTGGTCGACGCGTTCCTGACCGCCGCCCGCGGCGGCGACTTCGACGCGCTGGTCGCGGTGCTCGACCCGGACGTGGTCGCCCGCGCCGACGGTGGCGCGCTGCGTCCGAGCGGTGTGGTCCGAGGCGCGGAGCAAGTGGCCGGACAGGCGCTCACCTTCGCGCGGTTCGCCGCGGTGGCCCGACCCGCGCTCGTCAACGGCATGGCCGGCATCGTGTCGGTCGCCGGCGGACAACCGATGTCGGTGCTGGCCTTCACGATCGTGCACCGCCGGATCGTCACCATCGACATCCTGGCCGACCCGCAACGCCTGAGCCGGCTCGACCTGACGGTGCTCGCGAGCTGACCGTCCGTGCCCGTCCGTGCCCGGGCCGGGTCCGCCGCCCCGGACCCGGCCGCACCGGCCCAACTCGCCCCGCCGGTTGGGAAGATCGATTACCGGGCCGGCTGGGTACGTACTGCGGCATGAGATTCCTCCACGACCAGGTACCGCCGCACGACCTCACCTACAGTGACGTCTTCCTCGTACCGTCGCGCTCCGGCGTGGGTTCGCGCCTGGACGTGGACCTGACCACCTCCGACGGCACCGGCACCACCATCCCGGTGGTGGTGGCCAACATGACCGCCGTGGCCGGGCGCCGGATGGCGGAGACCATCGCCCGCCGCGGCGGCCTCGCGGTGATTCCGCAGGACATCCCGGTCGACGTGGTCGCCGAGGTGACCTCGTGGGTCAAAGACCGCCACCTCGTCTACGACACCCCGATCACGATGGCCCCCACCGACACCGTCGGCGAGGCGCTGAACCTGCTGCCCAAGCGGGCGCACGGCGCGGTGGTGGTGACCGAGGGCGGGCGCCCGGTCGGCATCGTGGCCGAGGCCGACTGCCTGGGCGTGGACCGCTTCGCCCAGCTCGCGCGGGTGATGTCCACCGAACTGCTCACCCTGCCGGCCGGCGTCGATCCGCGCGAGGCGTTCGACCGGCTCTACGAGGGCCGGCACAAGCTCGCGCCGATCGTGGAGCCCGACGGCCGCCTGGTCGCCGTGCTCACCCGCACCGGCGCGCTGCGCTCGACCCTGTACACACCGGCCTTGGACGCGGCCGGACGCCTGCGCGTGGCCGCCGCGATCGGCATCACCAACGACGTCGCGCACAAGGCGAAAGGCCTGATCGAGGCGGGCGTGGACACGCTGGTCCTGGATACCGCACACGGCCACCAGGAGCAGATGATCAAGGCGCTGCGCGCGGTCCGGGCGCTCGACCCGCCCGTACCGGTCGTGGCGGGCAACGTGGTCACCGTGCAGGGCGTGCGCGATCTGATCGAGGCGGGCGCGGACATCGTCAAGGTCGGTGTCGGCCCGGGCGCGATGTGCACCACCCGGATGATGACCGGCGTCGGGCGCCCGCAGTTCTCCGCGGTCGCCGAGTGCGCGGCCGAGGCGACCCGGCTGGGCCGGCACGTGTGGGCCGACGGCGGCGTCCGACACCCGCGCGACGTCGCGCTGGCCCTGGCGGCCGGCGCCTCGAACGTGATGGTCGGCTCGTGGTTCGCGGCCACCTATGAGTCGCCCGGCGACGCGTACCGCGATGGCGAGGGCCGACTGTACAAGGAGAGCTTCGGTATGGCGTCGGCACGCGCGGTCCGGCTGCGTACCGCCACCGAATCCGCCTTCGACCGGGCGCGCAAGTCGCTGTTCGAGGAGGGTATTTCGTCCTCGCGAATGTACCTGGACCAGAACCGGCCCGGCGTCGAGGACCTACTCGACTCGATCGGCGCCGGTGTGCGCAGCGCCTGCACCTACACGGGCGCCCGCACGCTGGCCGAGTTCCACGAACGCGCCGTGCTGGGCATCCAGAGCCCGGCCGGCTACGCGGAGGGCAAGCCGCTGCCCGAGAGCTGGTGACGATGCGGCGGTGCGGCGATGCGGCGATGCGGCGGTGCGACGGTGCGGCTTCGACGGGTCGCGCCGTCGTGCGCCGGCTTGCGCGGTCCGGGCGCGCCGCGTATGCCCCCGGTGGCCGTCGCCGCACCCGGCAGGCAAACGGTTTGACGGGTACGGAACACTTTTCCCATGCCCACCGCCGCACACAGCACGCAGACCTGGACGATCGCCCCGAGCGCGGTCGATTCGCCCGAAGCGCTCGCGCTGCTGCGCGCGTACTTCGTCGAGGTCAGCGACCGCTACTACCGGCTGCACGAAGGCCGGGACTCGACCCCCGCCGAAATCGAGGAGGGCCTCGCCGACGCGCCGAGCGACCATCTCGCACCGCCGCGGGGGCTCTTCCTGGTCGGCAGGTACGGCGCCGAGCCGGCCGCGTGTGCGGGACTGCTGCTGCGGGACGAGCACACGGCGGAACTGACCCGCGTGTTCGTGCGACCCGACCTGCGCGGCACCGGCGGCGGCCGACTGCTGATGGCCGCCGTCGACGCCGCCGCCCGCGCCTTCGGTGTGACCCGGATCGTGCTGGACACCCGCCTCGACCTGATCGAGGCCCGCACCCTTTACACCAGGACGGGTTACGTCGAGGTGCCGGCATACAAGGACGGCAAGTACGCCGAGATCTGGTACGCGAAGAACCTCGCCGCCGCCGATCGGCCCGATCCGGCCTGAGGCGGCCGGACTTGGCAGAATCCGGTGGCGGGACCGGCGGAATCCGGCGGTGGGATGCCGCCGACACGAGGACGGCTACGACGAACGGAAGCGGCCATGACCGACAGCGGCGAGCGCAAGACTTGGCGGACCATGGGATGGGGGCCGTGGGACGACGAGGGCCTGCCGTCCGAGCCGTTGGACGAACAGACCCGACAGCAAAGGGAGTTGCCTCGAACGCTGGTATCCGTGGTCGACCCCGGAGTGCGCCAACGGCCGGTCTTCGACCCTGCCTTGAAGCAGTACGGCAGCGCGATGCGAGCCGGCGAACCGCAGTTCGTCTCGCCCGGTGTCGCCGAGCGCTGGCACACCGCCCGCCGATACGCCGTCGACCATGTGCTTGCGGCGGTGGCCGAGTCGCCCTGGGCGGCACACCTGGTGCTGCGCGGCAGCATGCTGCTCCGGGCCTGGTACGGCCCGGCCGCCCGCGAGCCCGGCGACCTCGACTTCGTCGTGGTGCCGGCCACCTGGGAACTGGTCGAACCGCGCACCGACCGGATGTTCGCCGACATCGCCCGCGGCGCGGACGCCCGCTCGCGTGCGGCAGGCGACGTGCGGATCGACGCGGCCGGCGCGGTCGACGACGAGATCTGGACCTACGACCGGGTACCCGGCCGGCGCCTGGTGCTGCCGTGGCGGGCGGACGGGCTGCCGTCGGGCATCGTGCAACTCGACTTCGTCTTCAACGAGTCGCTCCCCTCGGCGGCCGAGTACACGGACGTGCCACACGGGGACGGCTCCGGGGCGCCGCACCGCATCCTGGCCGCGACCGCGGAGCAGTCGCTGGCCTGGAAACTGCTCTGGCTGCTCTCCGACTCCTATCCGCAGGGCAAGGACCTCTACGACGCTGTGCTGTTGGCCGAGTCGACGCCGCTGCGGGCGGAACTGCTGCACCGGACGCTGGTCGCCGGTGAGCCGCACTGGGCCGGGCGACGCATCTCGGCCGGCACGTTCGTCGACCAGGACGCCGACTGGGACGAGTTCGTCAAGGAATACCCGGACGTCGACGGCACCGCCGAGGAGTTCATGGGCCGCCTGCTCACCGCGCTGGAGCCGGTCTTCGTCGAGGAGAGCGCCGGACCCGCCGTCGACGGCTACGCGTGGCGCCTGCGCTGGTTGGAGCAACTGCTCCCCGAGGCACGCCGGGAGGCGGCCCGCGCGGGCATGCCCGCACTGGTGGCGTGGCTCAAGGGCCGCGCACTGGGCCTGGCGGAGAGCATCGTGATCATCCGAGAGGTGGTCGGCCCGCAGCAGTGCACACCCGAACAGGCAGCCGACGCGTATGTCGCGCAACTCCCTTACACATCCGGCGAACTCGGCTACTACAGTCGCAACCCCGGCGCGATCGGAGACGCGCTCGCGGCACTGCGGGACCAGGTCTGACCACACCGGTCGTGCACCCTGGCCCGACGTACGCCCACGTGGGCCCGACGTACGCCCACGTGGGCACCACGGGATGCCCGCCCGGGCCCTACGCACGCACCGGTCGGCACGTCGGTACCCGCGTGCCCGTCGACGCGCCCGTCCACCCACTGCACCGGAGGATCTTGTGAACAGCATCGACCCGTCCGTGGTCAGGGCCGTCTTCACGCTGGCCGATCCCGCCCTGGCGCCGGCCCTGGTACAGCGACTGGGCACCGAACTCGTGCCGGCGCTGCGGGTGATGACCACCGTGCCGACGGCCCTGACCGACGCGGTGCGCGCCTTCGGCCACGCCGAACTGATCGCCGCGATCGAGGCGCGCGAGGCGCGCGGAACACGCGACGACCGCCCGATGCCGATCACCGCGCCGGCGCTCCCGCTGCCCGTCTTCGCCGGACCCCGACCCGACCGGTCCATTGCCGAGGACCCGGTCGAACGGGCCGCCCGAGGCGACCTGAGCGCCGCCGAGGTGGACGCACTCCTCGGCCTGGACGATCCGCACGTGGACGCCCGACTGTTCGCGGGCTCGCTGCTGCCCGACGCGGAACGCGCCCGGTTGCTGGCGGGTGTTCGCCGCGACGGCACCGCGGGTCCGGTGCCCGGCCCGCTCACGACCCTGCTGTGGGACGCGGAACTGGGCCGCTGCGCCGCGTGGCTCGCCGCCGGGATGACCTCGGGCGATCCCGAGGTGGCCCGGGTCGTTGTCAACCGGCTGCCGCTGCGTACCGAGGCCGGTCGGCTGCGGGTGGTGGTCGGGGTGTGGACACGGTACGGCCGGACCCAGGCCCGGCGGTTGCTGGCCGAGACCGACTTTCCCGCAGGCACGCGCGAACCGATCGAGGACGCCTTCGCCGATCGTGACGGGCTGGCCGTGCTGCGCGCGAGGCTGAGCGCCGAGGAGGACCCCGAACGGGTCGTGGCACATCTGCGCGACGGCGAGGAGCGTGAACAGCGCGAGCGGGTCGACGCCGTCCTCGCCGATGGCGGCGGCATCCCGTGGGCGGAGCTGCTGCGCTCGCACCGGGCCGCCGCGCTGCCCGACCCGCTTCATGCACGGCTGGCCGAACTCCCGGACTGTCCGCACGAGTTGTCGCTCGCGCTGCTGGCTCGGGGATTGCCCGAGCAGGCTCGAAACGAGCGGCCGTGGCTGCACGAGGCGCTGGTCCACGGCCGACTGTCCGGCGCCGATCTGCTGCGGTACGCCCGTCCCGCCCCGGTGGTGTTGTCGATACTCGCCGGCATCGACGACCGCACGTCACCCGAGTGGTGGGCCTCGGGTGTGCCCCGCGCCGAATCGGATGCGCTGGTCGACGAATACCTGGGCGGCAACGCCGAGGCGTGGATCGTGGCGCTGCGCCTGTTCCCGGAGTTCACCGGCACGATCGTGGAACTGCTGGCCACCGCCCGCGCGATGGCCGCCGGCCGGGGCGGGTCAGCGGCCGGATGAGCCGGCCGCCGGCGCCGGGACCGAACCGGCGAACAGCGAGTCGGTCGCGTCGGCGGATGCCTCGTCCGGGTCGTCGTCCGGCTCTTGCTGCTCGACCGCGCCGCGACCCTCGTCCGGCGTTGCGCCGAAGCTGAGCAGATCCAGTTGGGTGGGGCCGGTGGTGCGGCCGGTCGCCTCCGCGGCCGGCGTCCACGACCCCCGGCAGGAGATCGGTGCGTCGTCGGCGCGAGCGTGGCCGGGGTCGTCGTGGCGCCAGACCGCGTGCGTCTCGGTCACCGCGACGCGGCGACCGCACACGCCGCAGGTGCCTCGTGGCCGATGCGTGTTCATGTCCCCATGATGTCCGATCGGGCGGACAACGGCCGGTTCGACCGGCCTGGGAGCCGTCGCCGCCTCCGTGTGGTGCACACCGTCGGCGGCGGCGCATGCCCGAGTGTCGGGTGGCCGGAAAGTCGTGGCCGCGGATCGGTCACATTCGTGGGCCGGCATCCGTCATTGGTGTGTCGGGCGGCAGCGAGCCGCCGAGGACGAGCCGACGACAACGAGCCGAACGGACCGGTACCGGCACCCGGTGGCAGCGCCGCCACGTCGGGCGCGCACCGGCCGTAGCCGAGGTCGGCAGAACGCGAAATCGGAGCACACCATGACCGGCAAGACCTTCAAGAACGACATGTCGATGATGTACACGTTCCATGACGCGCTTCGTCGGGAACTGGGCCAGATCGCCAGGGTCACCGCCGAGGCGACCGACGACCCGCGTCAGGTCCTGCGGACGGCGCTCGGCTGGGAACTGTTCAAGCGTTACCTGCACGTCCACCACAGCGCCGAGGACGATGTGCTGTGGCCCGCGATCCGGTCGGCCGTTCAGGACCTGCCGGACGAACTGGCCGTGATCGAGGCGATGGAGGCCGAGCACGCCATCGTCGACCCGGGCCTGAACGCCGTCGACGCCGCCCTGGCCGACCGCGAATCCGGTCCGGAAAGGCTGGCGATGATCGTCGAGCGCCTGGTCGCCGGCCTGGGCGGACATCTCAAGCACGAGGAGGACGAGGCACTCGAAATCATCGACCGGCACGCGACGCCGGAACTGCTCGGGCGCTTCGGCGCCGAACACGGTATCCGGGTCGGCAACGACAGCCCCCTGTACGTGCCGTGGTACCTGGACGGCGCGAGCGAGGACGTCGTCGCGACCGTGCTCGGCCGACTGCCCGAACCGCTGCGCCAGGCATACCGGGACGAGTGGCAGCCGGCGTACGCCGCGCTGGACCTGTGGGGCCCCGAGCAGGGCTCGACCCGGATCTGAACGGCCCCACCGGCGGATGCGCCCGACCCGCGCCCGACCCGCGCCCGAGCCACCCCCGCCGATCGGCGCACGCTCGACGGGACGCGGACCGGCTGGCGGCGGCGGTGCGGGCCGCACCGGTGCGCGGTCGACGGTGTCGGGTGCGGG
>NZ_JBEXCV010000060.1:0-48043 GCF_040605455.1 Embleya sp. NPDC005575
GGCATCGCACGCCACTTGACGCCGTTGTCGACCAGGTAACGGACCGCGTCGAGCATCTC
The DNA here is from genome assembly GCF_040605455.1 of Embleya sp. NPDC005575. Classification (NCBI taxonomy): domain Bacteria; kingdom Bacillati; phylum Actinomycetota; class Actinomycetes; order Kitasatosporales; family Streptomycetaceae; genus Embleya; species Embleya sp. NPDC005575. Next base: position 60 of record NZ_JBEXCV010000060.1, read on the forward strand.
GCGGTGGCAGTACGCCTCCGGCTGCCCGCCCCGGCCTTCCAACCACGCCGGCACAGCCGATTTCGGAGATCCTCGTCGCGCCGCGGTTCGCCCCACGTTGCCCCACGTCGGCTCGCGTGGTTCGAGCGGTTCGTCGAGGCGGTGGATCGCGGTCTCGTGCGAGTGCGTCCCGGCGCGGCGCGGTGCGTGCCGGGCGTGGGTTCCGCCCCGCGCGGATGCCACCCGATACCGCGGGGCACACGATTCGGCGCGCCGCAGCATGATTGACACAAAGTGCATATATATAACTTTATGTAACATTCCTTGCGTCCTGGCGCCAGTTTGCGCCGCCGGGAAGTACCCGCCGAACCACCAGCACGAATGGACGAGGAGGCCGCGCATGCCGGTCAAGGACGACACCATGGACCGTGAGCGCACCGCGGAGCGCCTGTTGACGGCGTCCGCGAAGAACTGGTTCGACCCGCTGACCGAGATCGACTGGGACGCGGCGCTGCTACCCGACACGTTCTTCATGAACGAGGAGCGCTGCACCCTGTACGGCACTCCCACGTGGGACCGGCTCGGCCGGCAGCAGCGCATCGACCTGTCCCGCCACGAGGTGGCCAGCACGGCGAGCGTCGGCATCTGGGTTGAGGTGATCCTGATGCAACTGCTCATCAGGCACGCGTACGACCAGGACATGACGAGCCGTCATGTCCAGTACGCCTTCATGGAGATCGCCGACGAGTGTCGCCATTCCACGATGTTCGGGCGCATGATCGGCAAGTTCGACTGCCCCAATTACGGTCCCGGCCGTCACGCGCACGAACTCGGCCGGTTCCTGAAGACGGTCGCCTCGGGCGTTCAGCCGTTCGCCGCCGCGCTCATCGCCGAGGAGATCCTCGACACCATGCAACGCGAGATGATGCGCGACGAGACCCTCCAGCCGTTGGTCCGCGACGTCGCGCGCATCCACGTGATCGAGGAGGCGCGGCACGTGCGTTACGCCCGCGAGGAGGTCGCACGCCGCACACCGCATCTGAACCGGAGGGAGAAGGCGATGTGCCGGCTGCTCATCGCGCGGGTCGCGCACGTGACCGCGCGCAACCTGATCCATCCGGGGGTCTACGCCGCGGTGGGCCTGGACCCCCGGGCCGCCGCCCGCGAGGCCTGGAAGAACCCGTACCGGAGCCGGGCGTTGCAGGACTGGGGACGGCGCCTGGTGGGGTTCTACGAGGAGAACGGGCTCATGGGCGGCCCCGGCCTGGCCCTGTGGCGGCGTTCCGGACTGGTGGCGCCCGACTATCGACCGGGAACGGCGACGGACGAAGGCTGACCGTCGCCGGCGACGGCAGGACGAACGAGCGCGTGCTCGGCCCGCCACACCCGCGAAACGACAAGGACCCGGCGCGGCCGACCGCACAACCGCCCTCCAGGACAGGACCTGAACGGTCGAGACCCATCCAACGGACGGTCGAGATACATCCACGAGCAGGGAACATCTCCGCCCGCGCCGGGCCGACCCGTCCACGGGCCGACCGGCCGCGGCCGGGACCGTGGGCGCCGGTGTCGCGGATGTGGTGGATTGAATTCCCGACGACGGCGCAGCACGCGGGCCTGCGCGGCCGGGTCGTCCAGGTGGGACAGGAAAGCCGGCAGCACGAAGAAGCAGCTACGCCGCCGGACGAAGGTGGGCGACAATGCCGTCGATGTCCTCGGCGAGGAGGTGCCAACGGAGAGTGTGGCCACCGGGAACCTCGTGGGCCGTGTACGGGATGCCCGCCTGATCGAGAAGGCCACGGAACTCGCGCTGGCCGTCCAGGACATGAGACTCCTGAAAGGCGCTGAACCACGGAATGTTCTCGGCACCCGTGCCGGCCACCATGAAGATCCGCTTGTTGTGGTAGCTCGGGATGCGCTCGACCGCGTTGTCGGCACTGACTCGCGCTTCGTTCCACAACGGGACGCCGTAGATGGTGCCGCCGCCCAGCTCGATGGCGGCCGAGGACGCGTTGGCCCAGTGGCCGACGGCACCGCCGTTGAGGCGCAGGCTGGGCGGGCCGGAGTGAGCGCTGACCGAGGCGAAGTGGCCGTAGTACTTGGCGGCGTACTTCAGCGCGCCGAAGCCGCCCATCGAGTAGCCGGCAACCGCACGTCCGTCGTACTCCGCATGGGTCCGGAAATTCGCCTCGACCCACGGCAGGAGCTGGGACATGTGAAAGGTCTCCCAGTTGCGGGGACCGACGAACGAGGTGACCGGGTTGGAGTACCAGCCGGCGCCGCCACCGTCCGGCATCACGACGATGATCGGCTTGCCGGCGGTGAGTTCCCGAATGCCGCCCGGGACATCGAAGTTGCGGAAGTCCGCGCCGGTGCCGCCGCCGTGGAACAGGTACATGACGGGGTACCTGCGGCCGCTGCTGTCGTAGTCGTCGGGCAGCAGGACGTTGACACCGGGGCCCGTGGTCCACCCGATCTGGCTCGTCTTGAAGCGGTAGTACTTCAGGCGCGGGTCGCTCTCGTTGCTGTCGATGACGCGCAGCCCGAAGCCGTCGCCGACCGCATGGGCGGCGGAGGCGCCGCCGACGACGCCTGCGGCGCCGAGCACCGCCGCCGCGGACAACCCACCGGCGGCCTTCAGGATGTTGCGGCGGGTGGGTTGGAACTCGGTCATGCCATCCCCCGTGTTCGGTTTGTGGTGTCGATGCCGGGTGCAGTGGTGTCGATGCCGGGTGCGGACGACGCTCGGCCTTCACCGAGCCGCACCTGTCCTCATGGACGAGCGAACTGCCGGCGCAGGACGACCGACCACCCTGGCGCGGCGGTTGGTTACATCCGGTGCGCGTCGATCACACACCAGTCACCCGCAATGGTCAATACCGAACCGAGCTAAGTTTTTGCACCGCCCGATGACCCCAACTCCCCTACGCATCACGGCTACACGTGTCACCGCACACCGCAGCCACCGATGGGGCAGACACGCGGTGACCCCGTCGCATCGCGCTGGAACCGCCTCGACGGGCCCTGACTGTCGTGCCGTTTGATCACGGGACGGCCGGGCGGCGGGAAGTCTCGGCCGGCGACGCGCGTCCTGGACGACGTCGCCGAGCCGCCCGGGGCTCGTCACGGTGTGGCACGAGTGCCCCGCGAACGACGACAACACCCTCGTGCCTTGGCAGCTGGTGACTCGGCTGATCGAGGCGTTGAGCGCCGCGTCGCCCGACTACGTAGCGGCGCTCAGCCGGCGGACCGGCACGCCGATGACCGTGGTCTCGCACGTCACGATCGCGAACGCCCACGGCTCGGCCGTCAGCAGCGTCTCCATCGACTCCCTGTCGCCGGAGGGGAGTCGGTGCGCTCCGCGCTGATCCGGTATCCCGGTGGCGGCGATCACATCTGATCTTGACTTATTGTCCGGAAACTCTGCTTGTTGGCCGGGCAGCCCGAATGGTGGGGTTATAGCCCGGCGTGGATCCGGCCGATTTGGTGCTCGTCTTGGGGGGCGATACGCATGGGGTTCTTCCGGCGCAAGCAGACCTTGTACAGCGTGGTGCTGGGCCGCCCCGAAGGGAACGGGTGGCAGACCGATTTCCTCAGCACTCCCGATGTGGTGGCGATCACCGAGACCGGGCTGGTCGCCTCCGGCCCACGCACGGCGGTGCTCGGCGGGCGGTACGGCGCCTTCCCGGCGCCGTTCGCCGACGGCCTCGACGGTGCGCTGCAACTGCCGCCCAACGGCCCATACGCGATGTACATGTTGTTCAGCGGCGACCAGGCGATCATCTACGAAGAGCGGCGCGGCCGGATCACTCCGGAGGGTGGGACCTGGCAGCGGATGGGCAGTCTCGCGGCGACCCAGTACAAGTCGCTCGGCTCGCTCCTGCCCGCGGCGTGGTCGTCCGACCTGGACGCGTTGATGCAGGCGCCGCCGGACCCGGCGACCGGCGAGTGGCGGACGTACTTCTTCAAGGGCGCCCGCGTGATGACGCTGGACTGGACCAACGGCGTCCTGCGCGACGTCCCGATCACCGATGGGCCGGATGCCGGGCAGGCTGGTTGGGCCTCGTTGCCTGCGGAGTTCCAGTCCGACCTCGACCACGTTGCCGCGCTGGCGCCCGCCGCAGACGGCACGCGCCGCTCGCTGCTGATCAAGGGACCACGCGGGGCGATCCTGAACTGGGCCACGGGTGTGGAGACGTCGGGTGATCTGGGATCGCTCAACCCGGGGCTGACGCAGCTCCGCGACGAGGGCTTCGCGATGCGGGTGTACCCGGTGTCCGGCCGCTACACGTTCCAGAAAGACGCGTGCTCGGTCGAGCTGCGCGTCGACATCGACGGCCCGAACGCCTCGATGATGGTCAGCGGCGACGTATACATCACGATGAACGGGATCCGCTACTACACCAATTCGTTCCGCGTGCGCCCGACACTGGTGTTCAACCAGTACGTGACGGTGCCCGTCCAGAACATCGAAATGGCGAACGGCGCGCAGGGGAAGATCTACCTGCTGCTTCTGCGGGTGCTGCCCCGCGACGACTCGCGCCGGGAGATGTCCCTCGCGCTGATCCAAGGCGACGGCTACATCGACTTCGACTCGGGCAGATGGGACTCGCCCTACATGCGCACCATCGACTACGAGGTCGACACGGTCGCGGGCTCGGGTGCCTTCACCCAGTACGACACCTCCGTCAGGGCGGTCCCGCCCGGCTACCGCAACCGGGTGCTGACCATCCCGAGCACGTTCGCCGAGGCCGGTATCGAGCTGCGGCCCGCCGGCCAGTCGAACACGCTCCCCACCACCTGGGCCGGCTCGGACCTGCGCTGGTCGGACGCCGAACTCCACGCCGCGATGCTGGCGAACTACAGTCTCTACCGGGATGCGCCGAACTGGGCCCTGTGGGTCCTGGCCTGCGGCTTCTCCGAGCGGGGCAGCAACTTCCTCGGTGTCATGTTCGACCAGTCCGGTCCCCAGCGCCAGGGGCTCGCCGTGTTCGAAGGAGCCCTGGCGAGCCCGCAGATGTACGGTGCCCACCCCGCCACGCGCGTGCACACCTACGTCCACGAGATCGGACACGCGCTCAACCTGCTCCACTCCTGGCAGAAGGATCTGGCCACCCCACCCGCGCCGCTGGGACCCAACCTGGGCTACGGCGACCTGTCCTGGATGAACTACCCGCAGAACTACCAACTGCCCAACGGCGGCAGCAACGCCCAGCGAGCCGCCGCCGCCGACGCCTTCTGGGCCGCGTTCCCGTTCCGGTTCAGCGACAGCGAACTCCAGCACCTGCGCCACGCCTTCCTCGGCTACGTCATCCCCGGCGGAGCCAAGTTCATGGGCGGCGCGGCCTTGGACGCGGATGCCGCAGCGGCGTCCTTCGGCGCGCCGGTCGCCGAGGAGACGGGCCTGCGCCTCGAACTGCAAGGCGCCACAACATTCGAGTACGGCGAACCCGTCGTCGTACAGATCAAGCTCGCCCGCACCGGCGGACGCGGCGACGTCGCCGTCACCCCGCACCTGCACCCGAGCGCGGGCGCCGTCGCCCTGGCGATCACCAATCCCGCCGGCACCACCCGGGTGTTCCGCCCGTTGGTCAACGCGTGCCACGGACACGGCGACGACCAGGCCACCACACTCCTGACCGAACAAAACCCGGCGGTCTACGAGAGCGCGTACATCGGATACGGCGGCGCCGGACTCTACTTCGGCGAACCCGGCCGCTACACGATCACCGCCGCCTACCACGGCCCCGACGGCTCCCGAACCGTCGCGAGCTCCCGCGCCATCCTGGTCCGGCACCCCCTGACCCGCACCGACCAGCACGTCGGCGAGCTGCTCCTGGACGACGCCCAAGGGCAGCTCCTCACCCTCCTCGGCTCCGACGCCCCGCAACTGCAAAGCGGCAACGACGCGCTCCAGGAGGTCGTCGAACGCTACGGCAGCCACCCCCTTGCCACCTACGCCAGACTCGCCCGAGGCGCCAACGCCGGACGCCACTTCCAGCGCATCGAAGGCAGCCAAGTGCTGGTCCGCGAAGCGGACATCAAGGAAAGCGTCCAGCAGCTCGGCGCGGTCGTCAGCGCCTCCGCCGGCGACGAAGGCGTGGACAACATCACCCTCAACGAGACCATGCGCCGACTCGCGCGAGTTCACGCGAAAGACGGCAACCTCGCCGAGGCCGACGCGGTCCTGGACCGCATGATCGACGTGTTCACCGCCAAGAACCTGCCCGACACGGTGCAAGCCACGATCGCCGACCAGGCCGAGGAGGCCCGGAACCGGATTCACGAGACGAACGGCTAGCCAGGCCGGCTACGTGCCCCTGAAGAAGCCCGGGGTCGGGGTGGCGGACACGCAGCGAATCGCGAAGATACGGCCGAGGTGCCCCTGTGCCCGCCACTGCGGCGACGGGATCATCCGTAGGAGCAGGGCGAGTTCGATTCAACGGGAACTCGCCCGGGCCGTCGCGCGCAGCGGCTGTTGCCGAGGTCCTCACCTCACGCGGGTCGTTGCGGGGGTGCTGTATGTAGGCAGCTACGACAAGAACGTGTACGCCTTGGACGCCGCCACCGGGAAACAGCGATGGGCCTTCACCACCGGCGGCGGCGTCTCCGCGACGTCGGCGGTGGCCGAACGGGTCGTGTACGTAGGCAGCGCCGACGGAAACATGGACGCCACCAGGAATAACCGGCATAGCTATCCTCCGCACCCTCGACGGTCAACGGTTGCGGCGTAGGAGTCGAACGGCCTCGCCCCGAGCAGCGGCCGGCGGCGTCGGGAGGTGGTCGCGCAGCGTCGCGACAAGGTCTGGTCGGAGCCGAAGTGCCGGGCGATCGAGGTTGCGCCGCGCACGTGGCAGGTCACCGCCGGGGTGGTCGACGTCGCGGTGATCGAGACGGACGAGGGACTGGTCCTGGTCGACGCCGCGATGAGGCACGACGGGCCGGAGCTGTTGCGTCTGATCCGCACCGTCACCGATGCGCCGCTGCGCACGGTCGTGTACAGCCACGCGCACATCGACCACGCGTTCGGGCACGGTCCACTGCTCGCCGAGGCGGCCGAGCGCGGCGACCCGCCCCCGCGCATCGTGGCGCACCGCGCCGTCGTGGACCGGTTCCGCCGCTACATCCGCACCGCCGACCTCAACACCACCCTCAACGCCCGCCAGTCCGGCGGCCCGCGCACCTGGTGGCCCCGTCACGACACCGACGTGTTCCGGCCGGACACCGTGTACGACGACACGCTGACCCTGCGGATCGGCGGCGCTGCCGTCGAGCGCGTGGCGGCTGTTGAGGGCGCACGGCTGGTCGCCGCAGGGGCCGGCTCGTCGTACTGGTGTGGGACACCCTCGGCAGTCGTCGCAGTCGAAGGATGCGCGCGTTCGCCGACCGCGTCGACAACCGCCCCGCACCGAATCCGGCAGAAGGAAGTGCGCTGTGCGCGCGAACGCTATCCCTGCCGGGCCTTCGCGGCGAGGTGGATAGGTGATATGCGTCCTCCATTGTCTGTTTTCCCGACGTTGTGCGTTCTGGCCAGCGACATTCGGGCGCGCCCGAAGGCCGTTGCCCGCATCGGTCTCGGCCGAAGAGGCTTTGCCCAGGTCGACCGCAAGGCACGAAGTCGCGTGTCCTGCCCTCGTACGGTTTCCAGCAGCACGTCGGGAGCACGCAGTACACCCGCGAGAAGGGCGCATTCGGCACAACAAGTGGTGAATTCCCGCTGCCTGGACGGCCGACCCAGTGCCGTGCCCCTCACACCGATGGCTACTACTGCCTCTGGGCCTATCCCTGAAGGTTTCCAAGTAGTCGGGTCAAAGGGCGTTGCACGACCGGCCAAGACATTCAGGCTCGACCACTCGGGAGAAATATGCGTAAGGCAATCGTATGGATCGGGCGAGGCGTTGGTAGCCGGGTGCGCCGTGGTCAGGAGCGCGGATGGAGCCGCACACTTCGGCCGGAGCGCGCGCACAGTGCGGTCGGGGGCGGGGTCCAGGTCCAGGTCCAGGTCCAGGTCCAGGTCCATCATCGCCTCCCGGATACGCTCCGCGAGGTCCGCGTCCTCCCCGACCAACCGACGCGGCTCGTCGGCGTTGATCCGCCACACCACCCACGCGAAGTCCGAGCGGTGGGTCACGTTTCCGCTCCAGCCCTGGGCCCTGTGCATGGTGGTCGATACGTCAGGGCTCGTGTGGAGGTCGGTGGCAACGTCGGCGGACAAGGAGACCTGCGGGGCGTACGTGACGTCGGTGAGGACGTGGCCCGATCGGGATTCACCCGGACGAGCGACCGGTGAACCGTCGACGTCCGGGGTAGGAGACACCTTGGGCGCGGCACCGGGTCCTCGGGGAAAAAGACCCGGTCCGCGCCCCGTCACGAACCGCCGCTCCGGCCCAACGCCGGGCGGCCGTTCGGTAAAGCAACTCGCCCATCCAGGTCCGATGAAACCGTACCGACGCTTCCGCGCAGATGTCAGCGCAATCCCCGCACGACCTGCCGGCCGCAACCACCGGGTCGAGAACGAGACTTCACCGACGCTCCAGCAACGTCGTGGGCGCTGACAGCCCCATCCGACGCATCACGGTCCCCAGGACCCGGTCCGCCGCGAAGTAGCCCATCTGCCGGGAGTCGAGACTCGCGTCCGGATTGTCGCCGAGCAGGACCAGCTTCCCCGGTGGCACATGCCGTTCGGGTACCGCGGCCAGCGCCGCCACGCCGTCGCGCGGCACCGGGTCTCCGGGTACCGCGGCCACGCGCTTGATCAACCACGTCCGGGTCCGGGCGTCCGAGGCGGATCGTCCGGGCCTGGCGTGCGCGATCACCACGACCCGCCCTGGAGCGGGCCGAGACCCGCGCGTCACGAGCACGCGATCTCCGTCACGGTACGCGGGCTCCATGCTGGAACCGCGCACGGTGACCGCCACCAACCGCCTGCGCGCCGACACGACGACGAGCATGAACGAGACCATGCCGAGGCCCACGAGCACGACCGGCAGCCGTCGTCCGAGCGCCCCGCGCATCAGTGCCCGCCTGTGCGAACGTCATCGCCCAGATACCCGGCCGCTTGGAGCGTGAACAGCCGGGCGTACTCGCCGTCCAAGGTCATGAGCACGTCGTGGGGGCCCTGTTCCACGATGCGACCGCCGCCCAGCACGACGATGCGGTCCGCGTCGCGCACCGCACCGAGACGGTGCGAGATCAACAGGCTTGTGCGTCCGGCCCGATAACACGCGAGCGACGCGTGGATCTCGTGTTCGGCCGCCGCGTCGAGCCCGGCCGACGGCTCGTCCAAGATCATCAGGTCTCGCTCGTCGCCGTGGTCGCGCAGGAACGCGCGTGCCAGGGCGAGGCGTTGCCACTGACCGCCCGAGAGCATGACACCGGCCTGCGACCGGGCGCCCTCGACATCGTCCTCGACGGTGCCCTCGGCGGCGTCCCCATCGTCGTCCCCGGACGGCGCCGAGAACATCCGCGACAGCAGGGTGTCGTAGCCGTGCGGCAGTTGGGCGAGCTTGTCGTGGATACCCGCGCGTCGGGCCGCGTCCCGCAGTCGGATGCCGTCGTCGAGCGCGGTCAGATCGCCGAGGGCGATGTTCTCCGCCGCCGTCATGTCGTAGTGCATGTAGTCCTGGAACACCGCGCCGATGCGTCGGCGGTACGCGGCGACGTCCATGTCGCGCACGTCCACGCCGTCCCACAGGATCGCGCCTGCGGTCGGGTCGTGGAAGCGGCACAACAGCTTCACGAGCGTGGATTTGCCCGCTCCGTTGAGCCCCACGAGCGCGATCACGCTCCCGTGGGGGATGTAGAGGTCGACCCCGCGCAGGATCCACGGATGCCCGTCGGAGTAACGGAACCACACGTCGCGCAGCTCGATCCCCCCGCGCAGCGCCGTCGCCGGACGAGGTGCGGCGACGACGGGCAGGTCCGGCTCGGCGGTCGTCACCGCGAGGTAGTGGTCGAACATCAGCAGGGCCTGATGGGTGCGGGCGACCTCCGTCGCGAGCGTGGCCAACGCCGCCTGCACCCCGGCCACCGCCGCGACGAACATCGTCACGCCGCCTACCGACAGCACCCCTGAACGCGCCGCGCCGACCGCCCACAGCAGGCCGCCGCCGGAGACGAGCGCCGCGAGCAGCCCCAGTCCGGTCTGGACACGGACCTCGCGCCGATCCAGAGCTCGCCTGGCGGCATCCGCCGCGCGTCGTTCGGTCAGCATCCGCCCGCGCAGGAACGCGCCGATGCCGAACAGCCGGATCTCCTTGGCCGCTTCCACGCCGGTGAGCAGGTCGCCATAGAACAACTCGCGCCGCTCGGTGGGGCCGATGTCCCAGAGCATGCGCGAGCGACGCCGCGACAGCGCGATCTCCGCGAGCAGCACCGGTATGCCGGACACCAGCACGAGTCCGGCCATGACCGGGCCGAGCAGCGCCAACGACCCGAGGAACCCGGTGATCGTGAGCACCGAGCGGACGACGCCCAGGGCTCCGACCACCGTCTCGTTCGGGTTGTGGCCCACGCTCTGCTGGGCCAGTCGCAGCCGGTCCAGGAAGCCGGGGTCCTCGAACCGTCCGAGCCCCACGAACCCGTCCACGGCGGTGAACAGCCGGTCGCGCCCCAGCAGTCCCACCCGTCGGTCCAACTCCGCCCGCAGGTACTCGGTGACCTGCTGCGTCGCCCCGGCGACGATCCCGGCCGCCGCCAGGCCCGCCGCCAACGCGAGCAACGTCCCCGTGGACGCACCCGCAACCAGGTCATCCAGGAGCAGCTTTGTCAGGAAGGCGGCGACCACGGGGAGCGCACCGGCCGCCAACGTCAGCAGCACGTACGCCGCGAGCGTCCCGGGGGCGCCCTCGATCGCCAACGAGCCCGCGGCGAATACCCGGCGTGCGGCGGCCCGGGCCCGCGTCGACAAGTCACTCATCGCGCCGCGGCGGCCGATCGGCCCAGGTCGACCCGGTTCGCGGTGACCACGAGTCGACCCGCGTCGTCCGGGGCCACCCGCAGCAGCGTCGGGTACGACCTGGCCCGGAACGCCCGCCCCAGCGCGTCGTCCGGACCTGCCTCCACGACCACCCGTGCGAACGGTGACAGTTCGGCGACGAACGCGGCCGCCTCGCCCGCGTCGCCCACCACCGCGGCCAGCACGCGATCGCGCCCCCCGGGCAACGTCCGCGCGTGCTCGACGAAGCGCGGCAGCTTCTCCCGGCACGGTTCGCAGCCCGGCGAGAAGAACGCCACCAGCGTCTCCTCGGCCAGCATCCCCCGGGTCAAAGGCTCGCCGTCCACCATCGACGTCGAGAATTCGCCGACCTCCTCACCCACCGCCATGTCGAGCGGGTCGCCCGAGCCACCCCCGCTCGACAGCAGTTCGGCGTGCTCCCGCAGTCGCCTGATCACGCCCAGCGTGAGGACCAGGTCGAGTGCGCACAACGCGCCCACGAGCACCAACGCGACCACCAGGAACGGCATCGTCCCTCTCCTTCGTCGACGAGCGGAACAGCGCTTCGATGTCCTCGATTCGGATCACCGTCATACCGACGACGACGCCGGCCGCCGACGCCACCGCCACCTGGGCCGGTTCGACCCGCCCGCCCGAGGTTGCGAACGCACCGAGGACGGCGATCAGCGTCAGAGTGCCGTTGCGCACCACGTGAAGCCGACCCATCGGCTTCCCTCCGGCCCCGAAACAGCGGCACTCGACGTGAGCCCCGCGAATGACGGTCGCTGCGGCGACCGTCGTGAACGCGAACAGGAGGCCGGCGGCGAGCGCGAATCCCGCGACGCCCGCATGCCACGTCGCGTATTGCCCGGCCAACAGCGGCGGCACCGCCGCCTCGGCCGCCACGACGGCCGCGGCGCACGCACGGGCCCACCTGCGGGGCACCGCTTCCACGGCGGCCAGCGCCCGGACGAACGCCGCGTACGATGCCCGGTTGCGCAATTTGCCCACGGCCGCCGCGGCGAACACCACGGCGAGCGCCGAGCCACAGGCCACGGCAAGGATTTCCACGAACCGTCACTCCTCCCCGGGGCGGGCGTCGGTCGGGCGCACGCTCGCGCGGCGTCCCGACCGACGACCTATGGGACGAGTACGACTAGAAGCAGCCGCACCGGATGAACGTGTTGGTGCACGAGTCCTTGACCCACGTGTGGTTCCAGCGTGCGCACCCCGAACCGGGGCCGCCCGTGACGCATACGTAGCCGCAGGCGGCGGCCTCGACCCTGGGCACGAACCGTTCGAGGAGGCCGTTCCCCCACGCCTCGATCTTCTTGTACATGTCCACACTCCTGACATGATCGGACCGGGCGCGGGATCCGCCCGGCGGCTGCACGACGGCCGCGGCAAAGAACCGGGCCATCGAGATGGCGCCCCTTACGATGCTCGGCCGACCGTGCATAAACCTTGTCCAAACCTTGAATCGGCTGGTGGGACAGGCAGCGGGAGTGCTGTGCGGGACGCGGGAACCCGGCCGGGCGGGCATGTGATCGTGCCGCTACGGGCGCGGATCGCCGTCGACGGGCGCCAGGCGGTCCACCACGCCCTCGGCCCGATCGCTCCGGCCCTGGTGCCGGTACAGCGCGAGCGCACGCCGCCACGCGTTCCGTGCCTCGGCGTCCTGGCCCAGGGCGTGGTGGACGTCGCCGAGGCACACCAGCGCGTCGGCCTCCTCGTAGGCGTCGTCGAGGTCGCGGCGCAGCGCCACCACCCGGCGGTAGTGGTCCAGGGCCTCGGTGTGTTCGCCGTCGCGGTGCGCGAGGTAGCCGAGGCTGTCGAGCGTGAACGCCTCCCCCTCGCGGAAGCCGTGCCGACGACACAGGGCGAGGGCCCGCTCGCAGTGGTCACGGGCGGATCGCAGGTCGCCCAGGCGGGCTTGGTACCAGCCCACGGCGTTGAGCGCCTCGGCCTCCCGATGCGGGCTGTCCAGCGTGCGTCGGATGCGGAGGTTCTCCAGGGCGTGCGTCAGGGCCTGCCGGTCGTCGCCGTGCTGTTCCCACGCGAGCGCGAGGTTGAGTTGGGCCTGGGCCCGACCCGCGCCGTCGTCGATCGCCTCCGACAACGCGAGGGATCTGCGCAGGTGTTCGAGTGCGTCGGCGTGGTCTGCGAGCGGTACGTGGGCCCGGCCGAGCAGTCGGTGCGCGAGGGCCCGGTCGGCCGGATCGGCCCACACGTCGACGTCCGCCAGGGTTGCCCGAAGCATGGCGACGCGCTCGGGCAACCGACCACGCCGCCACTGGAACGTGTCCAGCGACCAGGCCAGTTCCCACGCTCGACGGCTCAGGCCGTGTTCCATCGCGAACGCGTGCGCGTCGCGCAGGCATGCGTGTTCGGCCTCGAACCAGGACATCGCGGTGGTCGCGTCCCGGAACGGGGGCGACGCGGCAGGAGGCCGTGCCGCCGCGAGCGGGGTTCGCTGTGGGGAGAGCACGCGGTCGCCGGCGTGGGCGGCGTCGACGTAGAAGTCCACGAGCCGGCGCAGCGCTTCCTCGCGGGCGCGGCCTCGCTCGGGCTCGCGGGCGCGCTCGGCGGCGTACAGTCGCACGAGGTCGTGCATGCGGTGGCGGCCCGTGACGTGTTCCTCCGTCAGGTGCGCGGCCTCGAGTGCGCGCAGGTGCGACCGGGTCCGTGCGGGCGTGAGCCCGGTGAGCGCCGAGGCCGCCGCGAGCGCGATGTCCGGGCCCGGCGCGGCGCCCAGCAGTGCGAACACCCATGCGGTCGTCGGGTCCAGGGCGGCGTACGACGACGCGAACACCGCTCGCAGGTCCGCGATCGGGTCGTCGGTTCCCAGGGCGTCCAAGCGGGCTGAGCGGTCCTGGAGTTCCGCCGCGAGCACCGCGAGCGGGAAACCGGGGCGGCCGGCCGTGCGCGCGGCCACGATGGCGACGGCCAGCGGCAGGCCCGCGCAGTGGTCCACGAGCGCGGACACCGCCTGCGGTTCGGCTGCGGCGCGTTTCGGTCCGAGGTGGTGCACGAGCAGTTCGCGGGCTTCGGTTTCGGTCAGCAAGCCCAAGACGAGCGAACGGGCGCCGTGCGCGGCGGTCAGCCCCGCCAGGCGCCGGCGGCTGGTGACCAACACGGTGCAGGATGGGCCGCCGGGCAGCAGGGGCACGACCTGTTCACTGTCCCGCGCGTTGTCCAGCACGATCAGCATCCGCTTGTCGGCGACGAGGCTGCGGTAGAGCGCGGCACGACCGGGCCGGTCCGCCGGGATCGCGTCCGCCGCGACGCCGAGAGCGTCGAGGAATCCGCGCAGTGCCGCGGCCGGGGCGACGGGCTCGCCCACCGGAACGAAGCCGTGGAGGTCGACGTACAACTGCCCATCGGGGAAGGCCGCGGCATTCCGGTGCGCCCAATGCAGCGCGAGCCAGGTCTTCCCGACCCCGCCGGCGCCGCCGATCGTCGCGATCGCCACGCCACGACCCAAGTCGCCGCGCTCGTTCAGATGCCGGTCGAGCTCGGCCGCCGTCACCGCACGGCCAATGAAGACCGGTGGTGCTGCGGGGAGTTGGCGCGGGACCGGGGTCGCGGTGGTCATGCGTGGGTGCGGGGAGGACGGGGCGGCCAGGGCTGCCGGGGCGGCGAGCGAGGGCGAGGCAGTGAGAATCTGCTGGTGCAGTCGCCGCAGCTCCGGACCGGGGTCGGTGCCCAATTCCTCCACGAGGCGCCGTCGGACGTGTCGGTAGTGGGTCAGCGCCTCGGCGGGGCGACCGCCGCGGTACTGCGCGAGCATGAGCTGCGCGGCCAGGCGCTCGTCGAGGGGGTCCGCCCGCGCGCGGGCGGCTAGTCCCGGCAGCAGCCCCGCATGCTCGCCCAGCCGCAACCGAACGTCGACCAGGTCGAGTTCGGCCTCGTAGCGCTCCCGGTGCAGTGCCTCGCGGAGGGCGTTGAACCACGGCGTGTCGACCGCGGCGAAGGCGTCCCCGTGCCACAGGTCGAGGGCTTGCCGCCACATCGACGCGGCGCTGTGGTCGTCTTCGGCCGCGCGGGCCTCGGCCGCGAGCGCCCGGAAGCGATGCAGGTCGACGGCGAACGCGTCGATCTCCAGGAGGTAGCCGCCCGAGTGGCGGGCGATACGCACCTCCGTGGTGGCGGCCAGGCGGCGGCGCAGCCGGGAGAGGTAGCTGTAGAGGGTGCCCTGCGCGCGCTGCGGAAAGCTTTCGCCCCAGATCCGTTCGACGATGCGATCGATGGACACCGGACGATTGGCCTCGATCAACAGCACCGCCAGCACACAGCGTTGCCGGGTATGGCCGAGGTCGACGAGCGCGCCGCCGACGCGCGCCTCGATGCCGCCGAGCAGAGCGAATTCCACCACCATGGAAGACAACCCTGTCGCAAAGCCCGGCCGTCGGGCAGTGCTTCGGCCGGCGAAGTCGCCCATCCGATACGAAAGATGGGTTCGGGTCGAGACATGTCCGACCTGTGGACGGGCGGGGCGCGAGCCGACGCGATCGGGGCACTCTCACCGGCTCCTGTGCCTCGCGAATCATCCGAGGACCCGGGCCGGGCGGCGGTGTAAAAGCGGGCCGTGATCCCGTCGGCCGAAGGCGATGGGCACTTCGCACGTATGCAGCCCTGCGTTGATTACCAGGGAAGACGACACCCCGGCGAAAACTCGCGTGCCCGAACGCGAACACGGCGGCTTCGGACTCCTGCGGCAGCCCCGGGCAACGCGCGCCCATCGGGCGCGGAGCGGGCGCGGGGCTCCGTCGGGCGGCCTGGTGATGATGTGTCCCGCACAGACTTCGCGGTGCGTCGTATGCCGCGGCCATCGGTGTCGGCCGGCCAATATGCGGCCCCCTGCCGGGCAGTCGCACCCTGAACAGGCACGCGCGCTCGTCGTCGCGCAGCGGAGCGTCCGCGGGCAGGGGCGAGATCGACCCGGACGAAGCCGGGTTGACAGGGAGGGAGCCGACTTGCACCATGATTCCACTAACTACTTAGTGGAATCATGAAGGGCGGAGCGGTGTGAACGACACCTGGGCGATCGAGGCGCGCGGCCTCGGCAAGCGGTATCGGCGCGGCTGGGCCCTGCGCGACTGCTCGTTGCGCATCCCCGCCGGCCGGATCTGCGGCCTGGTCGGCCCGAACGGGGCGGGCAAGAGCACCCTGTTGAACCTGGCCGCGCGGCTGCGCCGACCCACCGCCGGCAGCCTGCGGCTGTTCGGCACCTCGATCTCCGATCCCGAGGCGATCCTGCGGATGGCCTTCCTCCCCCAGGACAAGCCGCTGTTCAAGCGATTCACCGTGGAGGAGACCCTGCGCCTGGGTCGGGAATTGAACCCGAGCTGGGATCAGAGCGTGGCCGAGCGCATCGTCCGGGCCGGAAACATTCCCCTGCATGCCCGGGTGGGCACGCTCTCCGGCGGTCAGCGCACTCGTGTCGCCTTCGCGCTGGCCTTCGGCAAGCGGCCGAACCTGCTCGTCCTGGACGAGCCGATGGCCGACCTCGATCCCCTCGCCCGGCACGAGACGGCCGCGACCCTGATGGCCGAAGCCGCCGACTCCGGCACGACGGTGGTGATGTCCTCGCACCTGCTCGGCGAACTGGCGGACATGTGCGACTACTTCGTCCTCCTCCGCGAGGGACGAATCCGGCTGGCGGGCGACGTGGACGAACTCCTGCCCGAACACCGGCTGATCACCGGAGCCGGCACCCACCTGGAACCGCACACCGTGGTCGAGAGCCGGACCGCCGGACGTCAGACCACCGCGTTGATCCGGCCCCAAGGCCCCATCGCCCCGTCCTGGGCAGTCGTGGAACCATGCCTGGAGGACGTGCTATTGGCTTACCTGCGCGCACCGGCCGCGCCCGCCCTGCTGACCGACGTCGCCCGGGTACCGGAGCGGGCGGTGGCTGCGTGAGCACACTCGCCCACACCCCATCCACCCGGTCGGCCGCGCGCCGCCGACCGCACCTGAGCGGCATGGCCTGGCTGACCTGGCGTCAACACCGCGCCGCCTACCGGGTGGCCATCGTGGCCACCCTCTCGGCCGGCGCCTGGATGCTCTACCAGGGTCTGCGCTGGCGTGACTTCCTGCGCGACGCACCGCCGTTCCACGACGAGCGGTACTCCCACGAGTACATGAGCTGGTACCTGCCCGCGCAGCTGTACACGGGCCTGGCCCTGTACATCCTTCCGCTGCTCCTGGGCGTCTTCCTGGGCGCGCCGCTCCTCGCCGCGGACCGCGACAACGGCACGGCGAAGCTGGTCGTCACCCAGTCGGTGTCCCGGGTGCGGTGGATGGCCACCAGACTGGCCGTAACCGCGCTCGTGGTGGTGGTGTGTACCGGTGTGCTGTCCGCCGCGTTCACCTGGTGGTGGCAACCGCACGGCCTGAAGGTCGAGTGGTATCGACCCGAACGCTTCGCCACCACCGGCCCGATGCCGGTCGCACTCGCCCTGGCGACGACTTTGCTGGGCGCCCTGATCGGCTTCGCGATCGGCCGAACACTGCCGGCCATGGTGATCACCCTCGGCGCGAGTACGGCCGTCCTGTACGTGTCCACGCGTTTTCGGGGCCTGCTCGGCGTGCGCCGCACGATCAGCGGCCCGCTTCCCGACCCCGCCGTCCGCGCGCCGGAACACTCGGCCCACGTCGACCACTTCTTCACCACCGCCTCCGGCCGGCAGGTGCCGCTGGGCAAGTGCTCGCCCGACCCGATCGACTCGTGCCTGGCCGTCAAGGGTGTCGTGCACTCGTCGGTGAAGTACTTCGACCTCGCCCAACGCGACACCCTGCAGTGGACCGGTGCCGCGTTCTGGACCGCTGTGGCCCTGATCGCCGGCGCCCTGACCGTATGGTGGGCCGCCCGCCGACCGCTTTGACACCAACCGGTGACAACCTCGAACATCGACCCACCCGGCCGGAGGTGACGAGGAGGTGAACACCATCGAATTCCGCATCGACCGCCGCAGCGGGGTCGCCACCTACCTGCAGATCGTCGACCAGGTCAAACAGGCCCTACGCCTTGGCGTCCTCATCGAAGGCGACCGCCTCCCCACCGCCCGCGAAGTCGCCGAGACCACCGCGGTCAACCCCAACACCACCCTCAAGGCCTACCGCGAACTCGAACGCGAGGGCCTGGTCGAACCCCGCCCCGGCCGGGGCACCTTCATCCTGCACTCGCTCGTAATGCCGGCCGGCGCCGACGACTCCCCCCTACGCGCCGAACTCCGCGACTGGATCACCCGCGCACACGCCGCCGGCCTACAACGCGAAGACATCACCGCCCTGGTCACCTCCCTCACCGAAGACCACTACGGCCGCCACTGACACGCGGCGTCCGGCACGCGGCGCGTTCACGGTCATCGGCGATCTCGGATGCGATCGGCCCGGGCTCGCGGCCCTTGGTGATCGGCTCCCGGCGGTGGCCGAGCCGACCGGAACGTACCCTCGGTCGGCTCGGCCACCGCCGCACCCCTGCCGTAGGGGCCCGCCGTTTTTTTGACTGCTCGATGCGAAGTTCCGCGACGTCGTCGTCACAGGACGTCGTAAGTCAGGTGCGTCGCGGTCGATGTCGGGGTCACGCTCCGCCGTACCAGCGTGCGCGGCGTTCCGCCGGTGAACAGCGGCGTCCCGGCGCCCAGCACAACGGGCGCCAGGTGCAGCGTCAGCACGTCGACCAGCCCGGCATCGAGCGCCGAGCCGATGGTGGCCCCGCCGCCCATGAGGACGACGTCCAGGTCCCTGCCGCTGTCCGACGACGCCGCCTCGGCACGCTCGCGCGCGGCGGTGACCGCGTCGGGCAGACCGGTGGTGACGAACGTCCAGTCGAGGTCGGTGAGCCGCACCGACTCCGGCGGCGAGCTCGTCACGACGACGAACACGGGCCTGCCGACCTCGCCGGCGCCGTAGCCGGTTCTATCGTCCCAGCCGTTCGGACCGTCGACCATGTCGAAGAGCCGGCGACCGAGGACGACGGCGCCCGAACGGGCGGTCGCCTCGCGCAGGACCCGGCGATCGTCGGGGTCGTCGGAGAACGCCCAGGTGTGCAGAGCCTCGCCACCGATGCCCAGACCGTTGTCCGGGCCGGGGTCCGGCCCGGTGACGAAGCCGTCGAGGGAAACCGAGATGTCGGCGATGATGCGAGTCATACCAGGACAGTCCCCATCCGCCGCCCGAACTCATCGCTGACGCGGGAAACGTGTCCCGGATGCGAACCCGAGAGCCCCCAGACGGGCAGCCGACCCGGCCTGCGGGGGATCGAAGAGGATTTCGGGTCGCGCCGCGACAGCGGTCGGACACTCGGGATCCGATCACCCGCAAGTCATCCCCTGGGACGCAGTACGCCCTCGACACCTGGGCCCGCCGCGAGACGGTGCTCCGGGCGTCGCCGACACCCTTGGGCGTGTCGGCGCGAGAGCCCGGACCATGGAGCGCACGGAGGTGCTTGAGCGCGCATTGTCGGCGGCATGAGCGGATGTTCTCGCCGATCGCCGCCGGATTCGTGCCCGTGGACACCGAGGGGTGGTTCTGGATCAGGAGTGGCGCGCCGCGGGATGGCGACCGACCCTCGTGACGGCGAACCGCTCCAGTCGACTCGCGAAGGTGCCACGTTCGCGGCCCCTCAGTCGAGACAGAACTCGTTGCCCTCGATGTCCTGCATCCCGAGGCACGACTCGTTGTCGTCGTCGGCAGGCAGTAGTCGCCCGCGTACCGCGCCGAGCGGGACCAGTCGTGCGCATTCGGCCTCAATTGCGGCCAAGCGCTCTTCACCCACGAGCCCGGTGCCGACCCGTACGTCAAGATGCACCCGATTCTTGACGACCTTGCCTTCGGGAACGCGCTGGAAGAACAGTCGCGGGCCCACACCTGAGGGATCGATGCATGCGAACGCCGAACCCCGACGCTCAGGCGGCAGCGCGCGATCGAAATCGTCCCAAGTGGCAAACCCCTCCGGTGGCGGCGGTACGACGTACCCCAACACCTCGCACCAGAAACGAGCGACGCGCTCGGGTTCTGCGCAGTCGAAGGTGACTTGGAACTGCTTGATCGACGCCATCGGGCCACCGTAGCGGCGGGGTTTCGTCGTCGCTACGGGCTTACTCCTGGCCGGGTACCGCGCAAGGGTCACGATCTCCGCCGGCCTGATGCCTTCGTGGCAACGGCCATCCGCCGTGAAAGGGGTCGGCGGATCTCCACCCGGTATCGGCGCCGTCGGGCCGCTTCGCCGCCGCGGGCGACGAGGCGACCCGGAGCAGCCGGGACTTGTGGATCGTGTTCTCGCGAAAGGGGGCGCCGTGGAGCCCGGCACCGGCCGACACGCCCGCGACAGCGGGGTTCGACCGGGTCGGCAGTGCACGACGGCGCCCACACCTCTCGTGTTCCCGTATGACGCGAGAACGAGGGCGATGCCCGCCCCGGGGCGATTCCTGGGCCATGCGCTCGGGCGTGGTTCAGGGTGAGGAGTTGCGGCGTTGGTCGGGGACGGATCGTCGGGGTGGTCGGGTGAGGGTGATCTGGCGTACGAGTTGGTGTAGGCAGGCGGTGGTCGCGGCGGCGGGCAGGGCGGCGACGACGACGCCTTGCACGGTCCTGGGGGCGTGGGTGAGGGAGAGCAGCATGGACAGGCCCGCGAAGGCGCCGACCACGATCCACGAGTGCAGTGCCCGGCGGCGGTGGAGGCTGGAGCGCAGGATGGACAGGGAGGCCACGATCCAGGGGCCGTGGACCAGAACGGGCCACCACCGGGCCGGGCCGGTGGTGGAGGTGGCGGTGTGCCGCAGCGACGCGAGGGTGATCACCGCGCCCAGCACGCTGATCGTGGCGACCAGGAGGACGCTCGCCACCACCATGGTGCGGCTGAGCCGGTCCAGCAGCCGTGCGCCGCCCGCCGGTCGGACGGGCGCCGGGGACCGCCGGCGATGACTGCCGGGTCCCCGGATCGGGGTCGGCAGTTCGACGGTGGCGGGAACGTCGTCGACCGGGTTGCCCAGGAGCCGGGCGAGATCGGCCTCGAACTCCGGATCCCCCACCACCGCGAACGACGAGGAGAGCCCGTCGGGTGGCGCGGCCGCGTCCGGGGCCGGCCACTCCGCAATGCCGGGGAACGATGCGACGCCCTGCGGGAATTGCATGCCGGGCGGGAGATACGGGTCGTATCCATAACCTTCGTACATGGGCCTGACTCGTTCATGGGCTCGGGCGTTGTCGGATGTCGGTAAGTATTCCCGCGGGTCACGATCGTGGATCGTCCAACACGTCGTCGAGTCGGCGCGAGTACTCCGCAGCGATCAACAGCATCGTCAGGGCGAACTGCTCCATGTCGGCGGAGCAGTGGCGAAGCAGGATGCGATCTCCCGCGCGTTCGATGCACGCGTGCGGGGAGCGCTTGAGGAAAGTCGCGGCCCGAGGGGTGAGTACCCAATCCCCCATACGGAAGGTTCGTTGGGCGAGTGCGGGAGGAGCCGCGACGGAGGCGGATGCTCTGGGGGTCACGCCGAGGGTAACGACGCGCTTTCCTCGTGGGCGCTGGTCCATAACGGTGAACTACGGCCCGCGTTCCTGTCCTTTTCGACCTCGCGTCGCACATTTCCGAACACCGGCCGCGTGGAGGACTGCCCCCAAGTACGCGAATTCCGTGCCGCCAAAGGGATGTGTGACCGCACCGGCCGGCCTCTTCACCTTCGCAACGAACAACTCTCGGATTGGTAAAGATTAGGAAAACCGGCCGAATGGCAGTCTTATCTTCCGTCATGTTCATATTCGGGTGAACACCTTGTAATCCCCGCAGAGCCACGAACCCGTGCCGACAAGGCCACGACATGCGGGCAGTCGAACGCGTCGGCGCGCGCTCGACGCAAATGCCCCCGCTCGACGTAGCGGTCCGGATCGCACACCCTTGCTCGGCGCCAGGTGATCTCGGTGCGAACTTCGACGTCGGGACGGTTGCGCGATCGGCGCAGCAGGGCGACGGCAGCGTCGACGCCCGCCGTAACGGCGGCTGTGACGAAGCGGTGTGCGGTGTCGGGTCGGGCATCGCAGTGGCGTCCGAGCCGGCCTTTGATCCGATGTCATGCTCCACGCGTCGGACGTGCAACACGGCGACCGGGTCCACCGTTCATGGAGTAGCCGCGCGAAAGGCCCTTTCCACGCCGGGAATTGGCGCGGCCGCTTCTTCCCGACGGGGAAGGGCTGTGCCTCGCAACGGGACAGGGAACAGCCCCGAACCGCGGGGATGCGCGGTTCGGGGCCGTTCCTGTCGTCGCGCGGGCGACCGGCGGAGGGGGGTGCCGGGGCGTGCCCGTGGACGGGTCTACCGCGGCTCGCCGCTCCGGATCCGGATCCGGTCCACGATGGTCTCGATCCGCGGATCGAACATGCAATCGTCGCCGACGACGACCCTGCGGAGGCGGCGCTCGTCGTTGATCCATGCACGGATGACCCACATTTCGGGACCTCCAGAACCGGGACCGAGAACAGTACTCCGCCGATCCGACAAGAAAAAGAGGGTCGCGGCGCGAACCGCAGCCGACGGGAGCATCGAAACGGGCTCGTCCGTGGACTCCGCACACCATCCGGTCCCGGCCTGAGTTGGAAGAGCAGGCCGGCTCTCCTCCCCCGGCCCGACCTCGTGTGACACACCACGACCCCAGGGAACGGCTCGCCGGTTCGGGTGAATGCGCGTACCGGATCCGGCGAGGCGCCCGCGCCTGCCGCCCGCGCGGGCGCGATGGTGGGGCGTGTCGCGGGGTGTTCGCGTGTGGGCCCGAACATCCCCGTCGACACACCGCGGCCGGCCGCCCCGCCCCTCGGGCGCCCGGCCGCGCCTCACCCTCCCGGGGCGCCGGGTAGGCCGGGGAGGCATCGTGGTGGTACAGGGACGCGGACAAGGCAGCGCACGCAGATGTTGGTCGCGTTGGGGGCGTACCGATGCGAACGCCGCCGTCGGCCGACTGCTTGGCTCCACCGCAGCACCGTTGACGTGTGGCTCCGGAAGCCGAACGGCTTCGGACCCGCCTGCGTCACCGAAATCACCCAGCGCGGCACCAGCCCGGATCGGGGCAGGATCGAGTGCCCTGCCTGCGCACGCTGGTCGTGGAAGACTGGTGTCGGCGTACTCGGCTCGCCGGCAGGGGAATGCGCCGGAGTGGGAGCCGTTGCCGGTGCAGTACACGGATTACACGCTGTGGCAGCGGCAGTTGCTGGGCGATGAGGCCGACCCGGGGAGCATCGCGGCGAAGCAACTGGGCTACTGGCGTGCGGAGTTGACCGGACACCGGAGCCGGTGCAGTTGCCGGTGGACCGGCCGCGGCCTACGGAGGGCAGCCACCGCGGCGGCGACGTCCTCTTCCGTTCCCGTACTCCCCTATGTCGGGCGGCACGGCCGTGGCATCATCGCCGTATGGAGGTCATTGACGCCGGCCGGTTCGCACCCGCCGCAGACGGGTCCGCCGACTACGTCGAGCACCTGCGGGTGCCCGCACTCAGCTTCGGGACGTACTCGATCCCCGCCGGACAACCCGACGATCAGGCCCCGCATTCGGAGGACGAGATCTACGCCGTGGCCGGCGGCCGCGGGAGGTTCACCTCCGGCGGCCGCACGATCGACGTCGGTCCCGGCTCCACGCTGTTCGTCCCGGCGGGCGAGGAGCACCGCTTCCACGACGTCACCGAGGACCTCACGGTGCTGGTCTTCTTCGCACCCGCCTACACCGGGCGCCCCTGACCCGAACCCCTGCCCACCGAGTGCGGCAGCCGTCGCCGAGCGTCTTCCCCCGGCCGCTGCGTCCTGCGAAGTCGTGGCGAGACGATACGGTTCGGCCGTTCTCAGTCGTCCGGTTCGACGATCCGCATCAGGGTCAGGTCGGGCAGGTCGAGGTGGAGCAGGCAACCGCGTCCGGAGATGGTTCCGTGGTAGGCGAGATCGTCCACGTCGACCCCCATGGCGGCGATCGCGTCGACGAGCATGGTCGCCGCGCTGTCGGCGTGTCCGCTGTTCCGTACGGCGTCGTCGAAGCGTCGTTGCCATCGATCGCCGCTTTTGGTCCAGCCGAGCCGGTCGGGGTCGGTCCCCGGTTCCGCGTGGTGGTTGAACGCCTCTATGCACAGGTCAAGTCCATCGCTCCACGCGCTGACGTATCTGAGCCGGTCGCGGCCGGATTGAAAGTGAAGGATGAACCTGCCGGGGAACGCGGGCATGTCCGCGCACAAGGCGCGCAGTGTGGTGGCCAGTTCGGCCTCCGCTCGGGGCCACGTCCGGGTGGGGGCCAGGCGTGGTTCGGGGCTGGGCAGATCGGCCGGCTCTCCGGCGCGCCACACTCCGTGCTTCAGGCCTGCGGCGTCGTTGTCGCGCGCGGTGTCGAGCGGCGTGAACTCATCGGTCCACCGGGTCGACGAGTCGGTACGTCAGTGCCGGACGGGTTCCGACGTCCGGACGGGAAGGGTGGTCAGCGTGTCGCGGTGTGCTCCGGGTCGCCCGGTGCCGGGGCGGCGACTGCTCCCGACGCGATCGCGGCAGGGGCGGCGCGCGGGGTGCGTTCGAGGGCGTCGAGTTCGGCGAGCCATCGGGTGGGAAGTTCGTCGACGGCGGGCAGGCTGGGATCGGCGACCACGGCCAGGTGCGCGGTTCCGGCGTATTCGGCCAGGCAGATCGACAGGTGGTGACCGGGAGGCAGGAACATCAGCGGTAGCAGGGTGTGGATGCTGTGGCCGTGGAGTTCGAGTGGTTGGGCGGGGCCGGGGACATAGGTCGACACCAGGGTGGTGCGCCGCGGGTGCAGGGACAGTGCCATGGCCCGGCCGTGCCAGCGGGTGGGCAGCGTGTCGAACAGGGTGTCCGCGTCGGGGTCGTATCGGCCGCTTCGGATGTCCGCGGTGGCCAAGTATGTGGCGGCCAGCCGCTCGGCGGCGGTGGGCGTTCGGCAGGGCAACGCGACACGGACACCGCGATGGAAGTTGCCCACCGCGTTGCTCGTGTCGCTGCGTCGGGTGTCGAGGGGGACCATCGCCTGCACGGTGCCTGCGGCGTCGTCGGGCAGCCAGGGCCGCAGAGCGCCGGCAAGGGCGGCGAGGTAGACGTCGTTGAGATTGGTACCACCCGCCCGCGCGATGGCCTTCATGCGGGTCAGCGGAGTGTGGGCCCATCGGCGTCGCGGTGGACCGGTCGGGGCCCGCACACCCGCGGGGCCCAGGGTGACCGCCTGCCCGGGCAGTGCGATGTCGGCGACCCCGCGCAGCAGGGCGCGCACGCGGCGGGGTGTCCACGACGTTGGTGGTTTGGGCGGTGTGCGGCGAGGCCGCAGACCGGGTTCGCCCAGCGCGGCGAGCATGATCCCGATCAGGGACATGCCGTCCAGGAGGCCGTGGTGGGCGCGCAGGAGCAGGGCGAACTCGTTGTCACGGTGGCCGTGAAACAGGGTCACGCCCCAGGTGACCTCCGTAAGGGGCTGGGCGCACCCGCGCTCGATCGCCGCGTGCAGCGCGACTTCACCGCCGTCGGTGGGCAGTTCGAACTTCTCCAGGTGATCGGCGGGCGCGGCCGGGCCACGCGCGTTCGCGCCGGGCGCGCGGGCTCGGTCGCGCAGCGGCGGGTGGGCCGCGCGGACCATGTCGATCAACACGAGCAGTTCGTCGGTCGAGGGCACGGGGCCGGAGACCACGGCCACCCCACCGATCTCCATGGTCGAGTGGGGGTGTGCCGCCCCGTAATGGAACCAGCGTTCGCCCGCCGCGCTGTCACGCTCGTGCATGGTGTTCTCCGTTCGATGTCGTTCGCGCGGCGCGGGTGCGGGTTCGTGGGCGTGTACGCGCTTCGCGGTCGGCGCGCACGAGGTGGGCGATCGTGCGCCCACGGTCCTCGGCCTGCCCTCCGGTACGCGTTCCGCATTGCCGAGGCAGGTACCGCCACCGGAGCGTGGTGGCGGGTGGGCGCGGACGCGTTCGTGGTCACCGGGCGCCCACCGAGATCGTCGCCGGCGCCTCGGAGGGCGTGGGCGAGTCGTCGGGGATCGCGGCGGCGACCTCGCGCACCAGGGCCCAGGCGTTGCGGACGGAGGTCTGCGAGGCCAGGCGCGAGCCCAGGGCCGCGCGCAGGACGTAGCGGCCGTCGACGGTGGTGGGGGTCACCAGGATTCGGTGGGTGGCGTCCAGGTCGGTGCGCAGGCGTTCGGTGCGCGTGTTGTCGCCGGCGAGACGAAAGCACACCAGCCCGAGCGTGTGCGAGACCAGTTCGAAGCCGGGGCTGTCCCGGACCAGGTCGGCGAACAGTTCGGCAAGGGAGAGCTGCTCGCGAATGTGCGCGCGCAGGCCCTCGATGCCGTGGGTACGCAGGACGAACCACAGCTTCAGGGCCCGGAAGGGGTGCATGAGCGGCACCTGCCAGTCCCGGAAGTCGGTGACGTCGCCCGAGTCGCTGGCCCGGTTGCGCAGGAAGTCCGGGCGGATGTCCATGGCCGCGGTGAGGCTGCGCCGGTCGGCCACCCACATCGCGTCGCAGGGCGGTCCCGTCAGCAGCCACTTGTGACAGTTGACGGCGTAGGAGTCGGCGTGTTCGACGCCGTCGTTGATCCAGCGGTTCTCCGGGCAGATGGCGGCCGATCCCGCGTAGGCGGCGTCCACGTGCAGCCACGCCCCGAATTCGCGGCACACCGCGGCGATGTCGGCGACGGGATCGATGGCGCAGGTGCCCGTGGTGCCGACGGAGGCGACCACGATCGCCGGAACGACGCCCGCGGCGCGGTCGGCCGTCAGTTGCTCGCGGAGGGCGCGGGGGTCCATCTCGCAGGTGCCCGCCGTGGTGGCGATCAGGGCCGGTTCCCCCAGGCC
The DNA here is from genome assembly GCF_040605455.1 of Embleya sp. NPDC005575. Lineage (NCBI taxonomy): Bacteria > Bacillati > Actinomycetota > Actinomycetes > Kitasatosporales > Streptomycetaceae > Embleya > Embleya sp. NPDC005575. The sequence continues at coordinate 26,806 of NZ_JBEXCV010000060.1, forward strand.
CGCGATGCGCGAGGCCTTGGGGACACAGGAGTTGGCCTGGTCGGTGCAGTACAGGCGGTAGCGTCCCTCGGTGCCGTGCTCGCGCCAGCGCCCGTCCGAGGCCCGGTACAGGGCGGCGACCACCGCCACCAGGACCGCCGATGACGCGGAGTCCTGCAGGACTCCGCCGCCTTCCCCGTCGCCGAGGAACCGCTCGGGCAGGCCCAGCGCGACCGCGAGCTGGTCCAGCACCGCTTCCTCGAGTTCGGTGGCGGCCGGACCCGTCGACCACATCATGTGCTGGACCGCCAGACCCGACGCCAGGAGCTCGCCCACCACCGACGCGGGGCTGGTCTGGGTGGGGTAGTAGCCCAGGAACGACGGATGTTGCCAGTGCACGAGCCCGGGCATCACCAGACGCCGTACATCGGCCAGCACGTCCCGGATCGGTTCACCGTGCGCCGGCACGTGGTCGGGCAGCATCGCGCGCACGTCGCCCGGCCGGAGGTCGGGTGTCACCGGCAGGCGCTCCTCGCGCAGGTCCTCCCAATAGTCCTCGAGAATCTCCGCGACCACGCCGATCGCGCCACGAAACGAATCTTCCATAGAAATCCCTGACATGCCGGGTAACGTACAGTACAAAACCACTGAAATGGGGCATATGACAAGCGAATCCGTGCTGTGGCTCGCTCCTCCCCACCGCCTCCCCCACGACCTGGCGACCCTGCGCGAGTCCGCGAGCCGACCCGATCGGCACCACATGCCCCCCGACCACCGACGCCTCCCCGATGGCGCGCCCCGCGAAGCCGCGTTCGACGAGTACTTCGCGGTCGCACGTTGCGCCTGCGCCCCGGCGCCCCTGTTGATCGGCGCCTTGGACGCCACTCTCGCCGAGGTGCGGGCCTTCTCCCGGCACGCGGACGGCACGTTGACGGAGCCCGATCTGGAGCTCGCCGCGTACGCGGCCGGGTTGACCTCCGGGACCGATTCCGCCGAGCCCCCGACGGACGCCACGGTGCGCGAGCGCTGGGTCCAGGGACACCGATTGTTCTTCGCCCTCACCCAGGCCACCGTCGTCGCCCTGCGACACGCCCTCCACGCTCCCTCGCCCGACGGGTCCGCCCTCGGTCTGGAGAGCGCCGCGCACTTCCTGCGCGCCTGCGCGGCCGCCCTGCGCGTCACCGCGTCCTTCGGCGTCGACGACTACCACGAGATCGTCCGGCCCTCGATGGCTCCGCCACACGTCGCCCGAGCCGGATTCTCCGGCCTGTGGTCGGCCGATCACCGCATCCTGGTGCGGGACCTGCGCAAGTGGGGTCTGGTCGCGCCGGCGAAGTCCTCCAGCCTGCGCCCCGCTCATCGGCACCTGGTCGAGGTCCTGACGGACGTCCACCACGCCCACGTGGGCGTCTGCTCGCGCTTCGTCGGCTCCGGGCCCTCGCTGCTCCGCGGCGAGGAACCGGGGGTACAGGCACTGGAACGCCTGTGTCACCGGCGCCGCGCCGGCCTGGACGCCGGGCCTGCGACCAAGCCGGCCGGCCGACCGGCGCCCAAAACGGACACCGCACTCTGCCCTGTCCCGGACCGTACCCCGGAGCGGGCCACCATCCCTTCGGCCGGCCGTATGTCCCGGCCCTGAGAAGGCGGGTCGCCCCGAGGGCGGAACCGCCGTCGAGCCGCACCGTGGCCTGGCGCGACGACGTCGACGACGCCGACATCCGTACCTGGTGACCCCTCACCGTCAAGGTGCCGTCCTCGTGGTTGTCACGCCTGTGAGGCGATGCTGCCGCGCCCACGGGATCGGCATGGGGAGGCGGGCCATGGCTTACCCGGCAACTGTGGTGGCGGAGGCCATGTGCCCGCGGTAACGCGGTTTCTACGGTGTCGCCATGGAAACCAGCGCTATCACCGGCGACCACTCGCCAACCCCCGCCACCGACCCATTCCTCACCGGGCGCGTCGCATTGGTAACCGGGGCGGCGAGCGGCATCGGACGGGCATGCGCCCTCGCCTTCGCCGCGGCGGGCGCGCCCGTGCACGTCGTCGACATCGCAGCCGACGCGGCCGAGGCGGTCGCCGACGAAATCGGCGGCACCGCGCACGGAACCGACCTGGCCGATCCCGTCGCCGTCGACGCCTTGCCGGCCCGGGTCGACATCGTGGTGAACAACGCCGGCCTGCAACATGTGGCGCCGATCCAGGACTTCCCCACCGAGTGGTTCACCCTCATCCACAAGGTGATGGTGGAAGCGCCCTTTCGCATCGTGCGCCGAACCCTGCCGCACATGTACGCGCAGAACTGGGGGCGCATCGTCAACATCTCCTCGGTGCACGGCCTGCGGGCGAGCGCGTTCAAGTCGGCGTACGTGGCCGCCAAGCACGCCCTGGAGGGACTCAGCAAGGTCGCCGCGCTCGAAGGCGCTCCGTTTGGGGTGACCAGCAACTGCATCTGCCCCGGCTACGTCCGCACGCCGCTGACCGAGAACCAGATCGCCGCCCAGGCCACCACGCACGGCATCCACGCCGACGACGTGATCCGCGACATCATGCTGGACCGCTCGGCGATCAAGCGGCTGATCGAACCCGACGAAGTCGCCGCAGCGGCTCTCTTCCTGTGTCGACCGCACGCCCGCCACGTCACCGGCACCTCGCTCGCGTTGGACGGCGGCTGGACCGCGCACTGAGCGGCGCGCCGAGGCCGCGCCCTGTCTCCGGACCGCGCCGGCACCCGCGCCAGGCCCGGAAATTCTCGACTCGGCCCGGCGGACGCGCCGCGGCTGTCCGCATCACGTCGCGAGCGGCGTGATGCGCCGCGTCCGGGCGGCGTGGACCCCATCGACCGCGTGCGTGCCCATCGCACCGGCGGGGAGGGTCGCTCCGCCCGGACGCAATGTCCGCGCACGTGATGGTGTACATCCCCATACCCGGACCCGTGGTTGTGTCCCGTGGCACCATGTCTCGCTCCGGCGGCAGCCTGACCCGAGCCAAGGACGAGCTGCACATCCACGTCAACACGGTCGTGCAACGACTGGACCGCATCGAGGCCCTGCTCCGGACCGGAGTGGAACCAGCCGCAGCAAGCGCTCGAACTGCAACTCGCCCTGCGCCTGCACCAACTCACCGAACGCGCCTCGGCGAAACCGAACACCTGACCCCGGCCACGCGCCGCAGCCGTCCCCGACCCGGGGCAGGACCGTGAAGCCGACGGGAGTCGACGGGAACCGACGGGAGTCGACGACAATCGCGGCCGGTGTCACGGCCCCGCTGTGAGCCCGCCGCGTAAGGGGAGGCGGATGATTCCGCCTCGATACCGGGCCGCGAGCACATATCGTCGCCGGGACGAACGCGCTTCGGCTTCCCGCTGCGCGCAGACGGCCGATCACGTCGGGACGTAGCGCCGATGCGTAACTGTCGACGCGTAATCGTCGACTGTTTCGGGCAGCCGTGCCCTGTGCGACCGGCTGGTGGCCGGTCGGCGGAGAGGAGGCGGGGCCGATGGCACGCCGCGCCGGGTCGGACTCCGGTGACCGCGCCGACGCGAAGGGCTTCGAGGCGATCGCCGACGAGCTGTACGCGCTGCCGCCGTCCGAGTTCACCGCAGCACGCGACGCCCGCGCCGCCCGGGCCCGCCGAGACGGGGACCGCGGCCTCGCGACGCGGGTCAAAGCCCTGCGCCGCCCCACCCTCGCCGCCTGGGCGAGCAACGTTCTGGTGCGCGCCCACCCGGACCGGGTGCGCGGCCTGCTCGAACTCGGGGAGGAGCTGCGCCGGGCGCATCAGGACCTCGACGGGACACGGTTGCGGGCGCTTTCCGTTCGGCATCGCGCGCTGACGACGGCACTCGCCGGGCAGGCCCGCGAGTTGGCCGGGAAGGCCGGGCAGCCGCTGAGCGACCAGGCCACCCTGGAGGTCGGCGGCACCCTCCAGGCCGCCCTCGCCGACCCGGAGTCCGCCGCGGCATGGGCATCCGGTCGGCTCGCCCACGCCCTCCTGCCGCCCGCGTTCCCTTTCGCCGCGACCGACGCCGCGGCACCCGCCGTCCCGTCCGCCGGAGCCGGAGCGGGGGCGCGGGCCGGGGCGCGGCGGCGGACCGGTCCGTCGCCGGGTCCGGCGCCGGTCGAACCGGGCGACTCGAAGCCGGCGCAGGCCCGTCGCGAAGCCCGCGCCCAAGCCGTCGCGGCCCGTCGCAGCGCCGAGGAAGCCGCAGCGGCCGTCGCCGAGGCGGAAGCGGCCCTCGAACAGGCCCGCAACCGGTCCCGCGACACACAGAAACGAAAGCGGCAGGCCCGTGAACACCTCGCGGAGCTGCGCCGCAAGGTCGCGGACGCCGAACAGGCCGAACAGGACGCCGCCGAGGACGAACAGCGCGCCCATGACGAGGTCGGGCAAGCCGAACGCGGCCTGCCCGGCGCCCGCCGCCACGCCCGGGAGGCCGCCGCGCATGCCGAGCGCCTCGCCCGCCGGGCCGACGGCGACCACACCGGCACCACCACCGCCGCCCGGGGCCGGACCGAAAACCGACCTCGCGGCCGTTCCCGGGGCGGTTCGCAAGGCCGTTCCCGGGGCCGACGGTGAAGGGGCGGTGAGGTGCCGTCGCGGCACGCGCCGATCACGGCCGGGGAGTCCACCACGCGAACCCTGTTCCGGGACGGGAGCGGTGCCGAGACCGGAACCGGAATGGCCGCTGCCGCCATCGACGGTCGAGTTGTTTCCCGAGGGCCGTAACGGGCCGGTCAGGCTGTGGGCGGAGCGCCCGGAGCAGGAATCGCCGCCCATGCCTCGGCCAGGCTGCCGTGGATGGTGAAGACGCTCACGGCACCGGTGACGGAGAGCAGGCGCAGCATCTGCCGGGGCGGCGCGACCAGCACGAGCCGGCCGCCGAGTTCCTGAGCGCGGCGGCGAAGGCGCAGGAGGGTGTTGAGGCCGGAGGAGTCGCAGAAGGTGACGCCGGTCAGGTCCAGAATCACGGTGGGGTGGTCGCCGAGCACGTCCGCCACCCTGTGGTGGACGACCGCGACCGTGTGCAGGTCCAGGTCCCCGGTCACCGTGAGGGCTGTCGTCTGCCCCCGGGTGTCGGCGATGTCGACGCGCGGCGCGCTGGTCATGACCGCCTGCTCCCGGGCTCGATGGTGCTGTGGACGGTGGCGAGGTCGCGGGACGGCAGCCCCGTCAGGACGGCCGCCGGTTCGGTGTTGTCCAGGGCGGGGCCGAGCCATTCGCACATCAAGACGGTGGCGTCGTCCTGGAGGTTGCCGTCGTGGTAGTCGAGGACGGCCTGCATGAGGCGGCGCAGCGTTTCGGGGACGGGCAGGCCCTCGGCGTGCCGGAGCACCAGGAAGTCGGTGAAACGTTCGAGGCCGAACTCGCCGTCGTCGGCGCGGCGGGCCTCGGTGATGCCGTCGGTGTAGAGCACGATGCGGTCGCCTGGTTGCAGCTGTTCGCGGCAAACGGTGCCGGCCAGCCCGAGGTTGGTGCCCATGGGGTGGGCCGGAGGGCACTCGAGGTGCCTGATCCATCGGTTGCCGCGGATGATGATCGGTGGATGGTGGCCGCGGTTGACCCAACTCAGCTCACCCGTCCGGGTGTCGAGGATGGCGAGGATGCCGGTGACGTAGCGTCGCTGGTCGTACTGGTCGACCAGGGCAGCTTCCACGGCCTCACCCTTGGCGACGAGGCCGGCGCCCTGTCTGCGGGAATTGCGGCAGGCCCCCAGGGCCAGGGCTCCGCACAGGCCGGCGGCGATGTCGTGACCCATCGCGTCGAGGAGCGTCAGGTGAACCAGGGGGCCGTCGATGGCGTACTCGTAGACGTCGCCACTGATCCGGTAGGCCGGTTCCAGTGACGCGGCGATCACGACCCGCCCGTCGGCGTACGAGCGCGGTGGCATCAGGTTCCACGCCATCTCGGCTCCGAGGCTCAGCGGCTCGGTCCGCATCAGTTTGGCCAGGGTGTCACTGGAGACACGTTTGGCGGCGATCATCAGCGCCAGAAGTCCGGCGAGACGATCGGCGTCCTCACGGGCCCGGGCATCGTCGTAGGCGGAGCGCACGCGCAGCAACCCCAGGCGCTCGGTACCGTCCACCAAGGGCACCCACCAGTCGCTGCGTCCCGCCTCCTGCGATGTGACGGGCGTGAGCCGCCCGTACTGATACGCCTGCCCGGGCACCGTGCCCTCGATCCGGATGTGCCTTTCGCTGTCCGGCGGGGCCTCGCCGGGGTTGGCCAACAGATGCAGCCCCTGCCGGTGGAGATCGGCCACATAGATGAGCACATCGGTGAAACCCGCGGCCCGGGCATACACGCCGACCTTCTCCGGCAGCGCGTCGAGAGGCATCAGATGGCCGGCGTCCAGCAGACCGGCAAGCATTGCCCGGCCACCCGCCTCACGGTCCACGTCCACGCCCCACTCCCTCTCCTCGCCCGGCCATCCCCCCACCTCTGGTACCCGGGATGCCCGACCGCAGCCCGGGCGGTCGCAAGCGCCGACGACACGAGCGACCGCTTCGCCGGCGGGGTGCCCGGTTCGAGCGCCGGGCCGGTATCGGCGGGTCACTGGTCGCCGCTGTCTCGCCCCGTACCGGCCTGGCGTCGGTTGCGGAGCACGAACACCACGATGACCGCGATCACCGCGATCACGCCGGCCATCACGGCCGGGAGAATCCAGGGGTTCCGCTGCGCGTCGTTGTTCTGTGCGCTGGAGGTCGCCGAGTCGGTGGAAGCCGACGGGCTTACCGGCGCGGGTGGCACGGCCGAGGCATCCTCGTCGCCGGGGGCGACCGCCGGGGCGGGTGGCCAGGTCGCCGGCAGGCCGGGGGCCTCGCCTCGGAATCCGATCGGTAGGTAGGTCTCCTGGCTGCGATCCCCGCCGCCGCCGACCTTGGTGGTGGCCACGGCGCAGCGGGTGTGGAGGCAGTCGACCCCGCCGAACGCGGCGCGTACTCGCAGTTGTCTGCCGAACGTACCGTCGGTGTCCACCCGCACGGGGTCTTCGCCGAGGTCGGAGTCGCATGCCTTGTCGGGGCCCTGGGCCGGATCGCACGTTTTCACCCGCACCTCGCTGCCGGGCCGAAAACCGCGGCCGATCACGGTGATCCGGTCCTCGTTCGGGTCCAGCGCGCCGGTCCGGTCGGCCGTCAGCGTCGGCCCCCCTTCGTTCGTCGGGCTCGGGGAGGCGTGCGCGAGACCGGGCGGACCCGCGAGTGTCCACACCAGGGCGGGCGCAGCAAGGATGAGGGCCAACCGGGAGGAGCGGCAGGCGGAGGGCATGTCCATGGTCTTCCCAACCGTTTCCGTACGTTGGTCCGCGCTCGTGCCCGCAGCGGGCGTGACGGGTTCGTCCTCGTGGGTGCCGGCTCGACTCCGGCTTGCCGGGGGAGCGTCGAGGCACGACGCGCGATGATCGCTTTCGGTTTCCTTCTCTACCCGGCCGGGTCCCGGTCATCCGCGAGGCGCGACCGCCCCGGACACAGGGAAGGAGTGCCACGCGGCGCCGAGGCAATCGAGGGCAAGGGCCGGACCGGGCCGCTCTGCCTCTCGTCGCCCGCGTAGGCCCGGCTGTGGGGCGGAAGTCGGGCGCGCGTCCGCGCTCCCGCTTTCGCTCGGCGTCACGCTCGTGCCGCTCGCCGCGACAACACGATCGGCCTATGGCGCGTCGGCGCGGACGACCACCGGTTCCTCTTCGCGGCAGCCGGGAACGATCAGGCGCGTTTCTCCAGGAAGGTCGCGCGGGCGGTCAGGACCGGGCCGAAGGGTTCCAGGCGGCGGGCCACGACCTCGGCCCGCAGGCCGAGGGACTCCAAAAGGCCCAGGGTCGTGCCCGCGCCGCCCAGCGCCGAATGCACGACAAGAAGCGTCCCGCCGGGATTGAGGTGCTGCGGCACCTGGGCAACACAGCCGGTCCAGGACGAGTCTCCCGTCCGTGTCGGCGTCCCACGCGCGTGCGCGTCCGCCCGCGGGGGCGTTCTGCTGGGGTGACGGCACATACGGCGGGTTCGCCGGCACCACGTCGAACGTCTGTCCGGCGACCGGTTCCAGCAGGTCTCCACGCAATACGGACAAGCGCCGCCACGCGCTGTTGAGCCGGGTGGTCCACACCGCCTGCCGTGAGACGTCGACCGCCGTCACCGAGCAGGCCCGGGAACCGGCCGACGCCGCCGCGAGTGCCACCGCCCCCGTCCCGGTGCCCACGTCGAGCACCCGCCCGGCCCGATACAGCCCCTGACGAATGCCGACGCCAACAATCTCGTGTCGGCCTGGGGACGGTACGGCTCCGGCAGCCTCAGCAACCACACCGTCCCCGAGTGCCCGGACCGCCTCGGGGAAAACTTCGCGAACGGCGGCCGGGCCGCCGGTCACGGGGCCGATCCAACGGTCCCCAGCGGCCTTCCTGGGCAGGTCGCGGGCCTCACGTGGCGCGGACCGGGTGATCCATCCGACGGCCCGCTCCGCGATCACGAGCGGGGCGAGCCCGGCGCGATCGTGTCGACCGGCCGGGCTCGGCGCTCGGCGAGGAATGACCGTGCCCTGGGCCGGGTGTGCTCGCTGCTGTGCGGCGGGCTGCGTCGAGGGCATCACCCCTCGACGCAGCCCGCGACGCCCGACGGGCGCCGCTCCGGCGTGGCCGTGGTCCGGCCACACCGCCGCCGGCTACGTGGCGGGGTCCGGGGCGGGGATCGAGGAGAGTTCGTCGGTCAGGTCGTCCAGGCCCAGGGAGCCCTGGGACAGGGCGGCCATGTGCCAGGACTTCAGGTCGAAGGCGGCGCCCTGGGCCCGGCGAGCGTTTTCCCGACCCAGCAGCCAGGCGCGTTCGCCGAGCTTGTAGCCGATCGCCTGGCCGGGGATGGTCAGGTAGCGGGTGAGTTCGCTCTCGACGAAGTCGGCGGGGCGGCTGCTGTGCGCGGCGAAGAACTCCTGTGCCAGGTCCGGGGTCCAGCGCTCGCCGGGACGGAACGGGGCGTCCGCGGGGATCTCCAGTTCCAGGTGCATGCCGATGTCGACGATGACGCGGGTCGCGCGCATCATCTGGGCGTCGAGGTAGCCCAGGCGCTGCTCGGCGTCGGTGAGGAAGCCGAGTTCGTCCATCAGGCGCTCGGCGTACAGGGCCCAGCCCTCGGCATTGGCGCTCACCACGCCGACGGTGGCCTGGTAGCGGGACAGGTCGCCGGCGATGTGGGTCCACTGCGCGAGCTGGAGGTGGTGGCCGGGGACGCCCTCGTGGTACCAGGTCGACACCAGGTCGTAGACCGGGAAGCTGGTGCGGCCCATGGTCGGCAGCCACGTACGGCCCGGGCGGGTGAAGTCCTCGGAGGGCGACGTGTAGTACGGCGCGGCGGCGCTCCCGGGCGGGGCGATGCACGACTCGACTTTGCGTACGCGCGGGGCGAGTTCGAAGTGGGTGCCGTCGAGGCGGTCGATCGCCTGGTCCATCAGGCCCTGGAGCCATGCCCGGACCTCGTCGACGCCTTCGATGTGGGTGCCGTGCTCGTCGAGGTGGGCCAGCGCGACCCAGGGCGTGGCGGCGCCGGGGAGGACCTTCTCGGCCTCCTCGCGCATCTCGCCGAGGATGCGGTGGTACTCGGACCAGCCGTAGGCGTAGGCCTCGTCCAGGTCGAAGTCCGTGCCGTTGAAGAAGCGCGACCAGCGGGCGTAACGCTCGCGCCCGACCGTGTCGGGAGCGCCGGCCACGGCGGGGGCGTACACATCGCGCATCCAGTCGCGCAGCGCCACGACCGCGACGGTCGCGACGCGCCCGGCCTCGTCGAGTTCGGTGCGTAGGGCGTCCGGGCCGTCCGCGGCGAAGTCCTCGAACCAGCCGCGTCCGTTGCCGTCGGTGTCGGCCCACTCGCCGAGTTGGGCGATACATGTCGCGGTCGGGCGCGGGCCCGCGTACAACTCGCGCTCCAGGCCCAGGGCGAGCGACGCGCGGTAGCCCTCCAGCGCGTCGGGCACCGCGCGCAGGCGCTCCGCGATCGCCGCCCAGTCCTCGACGGTCTGCGCGGGCGTCACCGAGAACACCTCGCGGACGTCGTGCAGCGGCGTACCGAGATTGCCCACGGCACGCAGGCCCTCGTCGGCGTCGTGCACCGCGAGTTCCGCGGTCAACCGCTCGCGGAGCAGCCGGGCACAGCGCCGCTCGATGTCGTCGTTCGCGCCGGGCTGTTGCTCGGCTCGGGCAAGCTTGGCGAGCGTGGACCGCGCGAGGTCGGCGCGCGCCTCCCGCCCGGCCGGGAAGAGATCGGGCAGCTTGGCGGAACTCTCCGGGACGCCGAGGTAGGTCCCGATGATCGGGTCGAGAGCGATGAGCTCGTCGACGTACGTGTCGGCGACCCGACGGGGCAACGAGGGGATGGTGTCTGACATGTGGACATCCTCGTATGGCGACGGCGCCGGCGTCACATGGGTTCCCTCGTCACGTGGGCGAACTCGTCGCGGTGCCGGCGCTGTGGTGTTCTGCTTTTCGGTCGTCAGGGTGTGAGGGGGAGTTGCTCGCTGGTGGCGCCGGCTTCCAGGGTGGGGTAGTCGGGGTGGTCCAGGCGGTGGTGGACGTAGATCTGGTCGGCCCAGGGCGGGTCGAAGGGGGTGAACGCCCGCAGGCCCAGGACTCGGCCGATCGCTCGGTCCGGGTGGGCGGCGTTGAAGTCGGCGATCGCGGCGGCCTCGCCGATTTGCTCGATGGTGCCCGGGAGGTCGTCGAGGTAGCAGGTGACCCGGGGCAGCAGGTGCTCGTGGCCGGGGCGGTGGAAGAGCTCCAGCGCGGTCGCCGTCGAGGTGTAGTGATCCAGGTCCAGAGCGACGAAACCGACCGGGTGATCCCGTAGTTCGCGCGTGTGGGTGTCGAGGTAGTCGGGCAGCGTCCGGGCGAGATCGCCGATGACCAGTTCGGCCTCGCCCAGGCGGGCGCGCAACCGCTCGTGGTTCATGGCGTAGAAGCCGGGACCGAAGAGGTAGGGCAGATCCCGAGGATCCTTGGCCGGCGGCATGCCCACCCCGCCGTCGAAACCGACCACCCGCACCGTGACGCCCGTGGCGGCGGCGTAGTGCCGGGCGTGTTCGGCGAGCGCCAACAACCCGTTGCCGCCGGCCACCCCGAACTCCACCACCGTCACGCCCCGATGCCCCAGGCGCGCGGCCGATTCGGTGGCCCGGCGCACCCCGTACGCGTAGTGCGCCCGCTCCACCAGGCCGAACCGGTATGCCGTCGCCGAGCCGACGCCGGGCAGCCGCCGTAACAACCGGTTCCGGGCCGCTTGACGGGTACCGGACTTCGACCAGTCCCACACCACGTCGGCCCACCCACCGGCCGACCGACGACCGAATGGATGACCCTTTTGGGCACTCGTACGTGAAGCTCTGCGCATCTTGAGCACTTCCCCTCGACACAACGGACGAACAGACGGACGAATGGACGGACGGACGAACGGACGACCGCACGGGGCAACGGACGTCGGACGTCGGTAAGGCCTCGGTGTGGTACGCACCGGGGTCCAGGGCGGCCGTACGGGCCTCGTTCGGCCAGGAGCCGGGTGCCGGCGACCTGGGCGGCGACGTCCCGGACGAGGTCCGGCGGCGCGGGTGGCGGTTGATCGTCGGCGCGATCGGGTTCCGCGTCGTGTCCGAACATCCGGCGTACGAACGCTGCTTCGCGGCGGTTGTGGGCCGTGGGCTCGGCGGCGACGGTGCCACGTGCCTGGGCGCGCAGGGCTTGCCGGTGTCCGCGGGCACGGGTGCGTCGTTCCTGGGCCACGGTCGGCGAGGTCGAACAGATGTCGATCACCGCCTCGACGAAGTCCCAGCGCGAGGCGACGCCCGCCGGCCAGTCCGAGACGGTGGCGCGCCCGGGACGTTCGCGATGGTCGACGAAGTGTTCGGGCCCGAGCCGATCGCGTAATTCGCTCCGGGTCAGCCCCGCCTCGTCCAGCCACACACGCAATGATCCGGCGAGGATGTCGGCCTCGGTCGAAGTACCCGGAGATTTCCCCACGTTCTCCCCCGCCCCTTCCTCCCGGACATGATCCGGCCTCCCTCGACCTCGCGGATGAGCCCCCGGCTCACAGTCGTCCGTTCGTCTGCTGTCCGGGATTGTCCGGACGTTTGTTGTCGCTGTCATCCTCCCGGACACAAGGTCGCAATATGCCCTGATTCGACAGGTGCGTACGCACCGGATCCCACCGACGCGAAAGCCGCGTCGCCCTCGCCGGGCTCCTCCAGGCCTGGCACTCCTCACGCACCCGCGACCACGACGATCCCTCGACGCCGACGCGCCCGTCGTCGTGCCCTTCGTCGTCCGACGACGAGGGAGAAGAGCCCGTGCGCGAGACGCCCACGCGGTGACGTGGCCAGGGCGTCTTCCGAACCTCGGACACGGCTCGCAGCGGTGCGGGCGTGGGGCACGGATGCTCACCACACGGGTCGTGCGCGCCCGCGCGCAGGGCGGGCGGTGGTGGCGGGTGAGGGCCTCGCGGGCACCCCGGCCGAGGGCCGCCTGCCGCGCGAAGGTGCCGACACCCGCCCGCTCCTCGAGGTAGGCATGCTCGCGGCCGAAAACGAGTCGGCGGCGGCCGACGCGCCACGGATCCGAACGCCACGCCCGCCCGCGCATTTCGGAACGTCGGGAACTGGTTCAGGGGTGTTCAGGTGGGGGGCGTCTGGCAGACACAGTTCTGCGCCATGGTCTTGGCGTTCGAACACATTGGTGTGGGATCGGCGCGGTGGAGGAGTTCGGTGGCTATGAGGCTGGTCTCGAAGGGTTTGCGAGCGGTATGGCGGGGCGCGTCGGTCGGCGCGGTCTGTGTTGCGCTGTGTGCCGGTGGCGGGCTCGCCGGTACGGCGCACGCGACGACGGCGGAGGCGGAGGCGGCTGACGGTGCGGGGGCGGCGTTCCCGTCCGCGGTCAGTGGGTGGAAGCCGGTCGGGAAGTACGAGATCGACGCGCAGTCCCAGGCCCAGGGGTTGGCCGGCGTGCGGCCTCAGCACGGAAAGCCCTACATGTACTACGCCGGGAACACCTCGATCCCCGCGTCCGTGCGTGAGCGTGGCTGGTCGCACATCGGTGACCCGGACTCCTCGCGTGGCTACGTGTTCGATGCCTACCAGGGCGGTGGCGACGCGACGGCGAAGATGTTCCGGGTCACCACGCCGGCGGGGGACGCCTACGAGTACGTGCATCCGTTGGCTGCGGGTGAGGCGATGAACAACTCCTTCGCTGCTGTTTCCCCCGACGCTCGTTGGCTCGTCTCCGGCGAGTGGGACACGATGAATCGGCTGCTCGTCTTCCCCACGCCGATGCTGAACGCCACCACGCCGCGGACCGGAGGCGCCCTCCCGCTCGCCGCGACCATCGAACTGGACCGGCCGGTCAAGGACATCCAGGGGTGCACGTTCCTGGACGAGAAGCGGTTGGTGTGCGCGTCGGACGACTCCGACGCGAAGTTGTTCCCCGTGGCCAAGCCGCTGCTCCAGATCGAACTGAAGAAGGCGCTCAACGGGAAGACGGTGACCGGGCACGTGACTTCGCTCGGTGGGCTGCCGCTGCTGAGCGCATGCCCGGGCGCTCCCGCCGACTTCGAGACCGAGGGCAACGACTACGACCGGCGTACGGGCGTCCTGCGGGTGGAGATGATTCCGCCGCGTGATTGTGCCGCGCGTGCCACCGTGTACGAGTTCAAGCGGAAGCGCTGATCCGCGTCGCCCACGCGGAACCCGCCAACGGGCGGGCCGCGTGGGCGGCTTTGGCGTGAGTCGCGCATTCGGCGAGGGCCGTGCGGGGGCTGGGGTGCGTGGGCACTGCGCGACCAGGAGCTGGGGTGTTCCGGTGCCGGCGCGCCGTTGGCAGGATGTCCGTGCCAAGCACTCGATGAGAAAGGACCCGACGACCGTGGCTCGTGCCGTCACTTTGATCCGCTCCGCCGCCCTGTCCGACGTCGCCGAGTATGCCTATGCGGCCACGGCGCCCGCCGAGTCCCGCCTGATCTTCCTCGCCGGGGCGTGTCCACTGAACGACGACGGATCCACGGCAGCGATCGGAGACTACGCGGGCCAGGCATTGAAGGCCGTCGAGAACATGCGGGCTGCTCTCACTGCCGCCGGCGCGTCCCTCCGGGACGTCATCAGTACGAGAGTTCTCGTGGCATCCGCCCGTCGGGAGGATTTGGTGGCTGCCTGGGAGGTGGTCCGGGACTCGTTCGCCGACCATGACGTCCCCAGTACTTTGATGGGCGTCACTGTGCTCGGCTACAAGGACCAGCTCGTCGAGATCGAGGCCGTCGCCGCCGTACTCGATTCGTGAGGCCCGTTGACACACTGCGGGGCCCGAGCGCGGCCCGGCCCAGACGTTGTTGGTGCCGCCGCTGTGGTTGTGCGGGAATCGCGAGGCACACGGGGATCATCTCCTGCCCGATCGCGGACCACATCGGCCCGGGTGCGAGTACGAATCACCCCTGAGGACTTGACTACCTCGGGCGTTGAGACGCGTGGGCGGTGGTCCGCCGACCGGTTCGGTAGCGGCCCGGGGTCGTTCCGATGATGTTGGTGAACGCTGTGATGAAGCTGCTGGGGTTGGCCCATCCGCAGGCGTAGGCGGTTTGGGTGGTGTCGTGGCCGTCGGCGAGGAGCATGAGCGCGTGGTAGATGCGTAGCTGCGTGCGCCACTCATAGAAGGTCATGCCGAGTTCGTTGCGGAACAGTCGGCTGAGGGTGCGGGTGCCGGCTCCGACCGTCTTCCCGAGTTCGGCCAGCGTGGCGTTGTCCGCCGGCGTCTCGTGCAACATCCGGGCGATGGCTTGCAGTCGGTCGTCCCGTGGCTCGGGCAGGTGCAGCGGCTGTTCGTGTGCTTCGCGGAGTTCGTCGACGAGGACTCGAAGAAGGCGAGCGCGCGCGGAGCGGCTGTAGTCGGGCGCGGCGTCGTCGTAGTTGCGGGGGCCGGTCAGGGCGAGCAGGACCTCGCGGGCGAGGTCGGAGGCCAGGAACACGGCGGGATGGTCTGGTACGAGCCGGGCCATGGATGGCGCGAGAAAGACGATCCGCATATCGGTGTCGCCGTGGGCGCGGTGGTAGTGCGTGAACCCGGCGGGGGTCCAGGCGACCCGGTTGGCGGGAACGATCGACGTGCCGTACTCGGTGTGAACTGCCAGGACGCCGCCGGCCGCGTAGACCAGGTGTCCCCGTGCGTGCGACTGCACCGCACTTGTCTCGCCGGATGGCCACAGGTGGCGCCCGCCGGAGGGCCACATATATGACGTCGCTCCGGCAATCGGGCGAGGTTGGCGGGGAACAGGCATCGGTTGGCATCCTAGCGGTAGCACGCCACATCTTCCCCCGCTGACACTGTCTCCATGCGGAGTGGTTTTCAGTCGCGCAGAGCGCCGGCCGCACCACATGTCATCGAGGCAGCATGCCTCGACGCCGCGGCTTGGATGCCGCGGCTCGAGATAGAAGGAGAAACGCATGGCGACGTTCGTCCTTGTGCCCGGCGCTTGGAAGGGCTCCTGGTCGTTTGAGGCGGTGGTTCCGCTGCTGGAGCGTGCCGGTCACACCGCTCACGCCCTGACCCTGACCGGTCTGCGGCCGGACGACGACAACGCGACGGTCGCGACCGCCAACCTCGACACGCACGCCGACGACGTATTGCGGCACCTCGATCGCAACCACATCACCAGCGCGACGCTGGTCGGCCACAGCTATGCAGGGATGGTGATCGCCGCCGCCGCCGACCGCGCCGGCGGCCGGATCTCACGACTGGTGCATCTCGACGCCTACGTACCGCGCGACGGCGAGTCGTGCTGGTCGTCAACGAACGAGCACTTCCGGGGAGTGTTCGCCGTCGGAGCCGCGGCCACCGGCTACGCCGTGCGACCGCCGGACGGCGGCGATCCCCGCCGCCGTCCCCATCCCCTCGCCTCGTTCCTGCAAACGATCCGGCTCACAGGCACGCTCGCCCAGGTCCCTCGTCGCGAGTTCGTCTACTGCTCGGGGTGGGAAGACCGGACGCCGTTCGCTGAACTTCGCACCCGGCTCCAAGCCGATCCCGAGTGGCGGGTCCACGACCTCCCCACCGGCCACGACGCAATGCATGAGGCCCCGGAGGCGGTCGCTGCACTACTGCTTGGCGAATGATCTCGACACACGGACGGCAGTCCTGCCATCGAGGCCACACACGCGTGGTCACGATCCGTCGTTACCGGTACACCGGCTGCGGACATGTGTGACGCCAGGACACCAGCCGGGCGGCCGAATCTCGGCGCCGGCACGGGACTTCGGTGATCGCGTCGCGCCTGGTCCGCGGCAGGTACCGGAGTTCGTCCGGGCCGGCGGCGCTCCGGGGACCCGGCACGCCGGTTCGACGATCGCCACGGCATCGGCAAGGAGCCGGGTATGCGGTACGGGTGCCTGCCGGCTCGGCCGATTCGTGCTCCGGGCGCGTCGATTCGGCCGGTTGCCTTCGGGCGTCGCTCGGTCCGCCGCCGCACGGTCGCCAGACATACATCGGACACTCATCGGACACGCGTCGGGCGCGTCGAAGGAGCTTCGACACGCCCGACGCGATGGTGACCGGGAGTCAACAGCAGCGGGTTTGTGGGTGCTCCTCACGCCGCTTGGTCCGCCAGGTTTCGTAGGCCCGGCGGGACGGGATCGGCCGATCCGGGTGTTCACGCAGGTGCCGCAGGCAGTGCCGGTCGTAGTCCGCCGCGCCGGAGATCTCCCGTAGGTACCACCGGATCCACCGGAACAGCCGGAACAGCCGGGTCGGACCGACCCGACCCCCGGCACTCGCCGTCGAACCGCTCACAATCGACCCGCTTCGCCGCCGGAGCCATCGCCGGCGCCGGAGTCGTCGTCGGGCCCGGCGCCGACGCCCACCCGGGCGAGTTGCTTCTCCCGGGGTGCGCCCACCGGTTCGAGCACCAGTGTCGACGCGACGTAGGGCGTTTCGGTGGTGGGCACGGGCGCGCCGGCGCGGATCGCCCGACCGCACACGATGGCCGCGTTGCCCATCACCAGGGCGATCAGCACGAGGAACAGCGCAATCAGCACGCCGTCCACGGTGGAGTTCAGCACCACGGTGTGCATGTCGTCCATGTTCTTCGCCGGGCCCAGCACCTTGCCCGCGTCGATCGCGTCGGCGTACCGGTCGCGTTGGGCGAAGAAGCCGACCCGAGGGTCGTCGGAGAAAATCTTCTGCCATCCGGCGGAGTAGGTCACCGCCACATCCCAGGCCAGCGGGACGCCGGTGACCCAGGCCCAGCGCAGCTTGCCCGACTTGATCAGCACGGTGGTCGCCACGGTGAGCGCGACCGCGGCAAGGAGCTGGTTGGCGATGCCGAACAGCGGGAAGAGCTGGTTGATCCCGCCCAGCGGGTCGGTGGCCCCGGCGTAGAGGAAGTAGCCCCACAGGCCGACCACCACGGCACTGGTCAACCAGATGCCGGGCTTCCAGTTGACTCGGCCGATCGGCTTCCACACATTGCCCAGCATGTCCTGGAGCATGAAGCGGCCCACCCGGGTTCCCGCGTCCACGGTGGTCAGGATGAACAGCGCCTCGAACATGATCGCGAAGTGGTACCAGAACGCCTTCATCCCGGAACCGCCGAACACGTCGGCGAAGATCTCCGACATGCCCACGGCCAGCGTGGGTGCTCCGCCGGAGCGGGCGATCAGCGTCTTCTCCTCGACGGCCGAGGCCGCCGCGCGCAGGTCATCGGGGGTGATCGTGAAGCCGAGGCCGGCCACCGCGTGCGAGGCGCTCTCGGCGGTGGCGCCGAGCACGCCGGCCGGGGCGTTCATCGCGTAGTACAGGCCGGGATCGATCACGCACGCCGCGACCAGTGCCATGATCGCCACGAACGACTCCATCAGCATGGCGCCGTAGCCGATCATCCGGACCTGCGATTCCTTCTGGATCAGCTTCGGCGTGGTGCCGGAGGCGACCAGGGCATGGAAGCCGGAGAGTGCGCCGCACGCGATGGTGATGAACAGGAACGGGAACATCGACCCGGCGAACACCGGCCCGGAGCCGGAGTCCGCGAAGGAACTGATCGCGTCGGTCTTCAGGTTCGGCGCGGCCACCAGCACGCCGACGGCCAGCAGCACGATGGTGCCGACCTTCATGAAGGTGGACAGGTAGTCGCGCGGGGCCAGGAGCAGCCACACCGGCAGCACCGACGCGACGAAGCCGTACCCGACCAGACAGAACACCAGTGTGGTCGGACTCCAGGTGAACGCGTCGCCCAGCGCGGTGTCCTCGATCTGCCCGCCGCCGACGATCGCGGCCAGGAGCAGCGCCACCCCGATCACGCTGGTCTCCAGTACCCGGCCGGGTCGCAGGAAGCGCAAATAGACGCCCATGAACAGGGCGATCGGGATGGTCAGCGTCACCGAGAAAGTCCCCCACGGCGAGTTCGCCAGCGCGTTGACCACGACCAGGGCGAGCACCGCGAGCAGGATGATCATGATCACGAACACCGCGATCAACGCCGCGATGCCGCCGACCCGGCCGATCTCCTCACGGGCCATCTGGCCCAGGCTCTTGCCATCCCGACGCATGGACAGGAAGAGGATCACCATGTCCTGCACGGCCCCGGCGAAGATCACCCCCACCACGATCCAGATGGTGCCCGGCAGGTAACCCATCTGCGCGGCCAGCACCGGGCCCACCAGCGGTCCGGCGCCGGCGATCGCGGCGAAGTGGTGACCGAACAGCACCCGGCGGTCGGTCGGTTGGTAGTCGACGCCGTCGTCGAGCCGCTCGGCCGGGGTGGCCCGGGTGTCGTCCGGTTCCAACACTCGTTTGGTGATGAAGCGGGAGTAGAAGCCGTAGGCGATCGCGTACGAGGCGACCGCCGCGAAGATCAGCCAGACGGCCGAGATCTCCTCGCCGCGAGCCAGGGCGACCACGCCCCAGCCGGCCGCGCCGAGCAGCGCGACGACGGTCCAGATCAGGATCGTTCTCGGGTGGTACGAACGGGGGCTGCGGGTGCCGGTCGTGGTGGGCACGCGTACTCCTCATCGGGCAGGGGACGAAAGAGCGACGGACAGGAACTGCGGGATCAGCCGCGGCAGGCAGCCGATCCGGGTCGGCCGGGTCGAGTCGGGCAATCAGGGCAAATCAGGTCGATCAAGGCCGGTCGGACCGATCCGAGGGCAACGCCGCCCGGCCCGAGGACACCGTCGGTCAGGGATGTCGCCGCTCGGGACGGCGCAACAGCAGGTAGGCAATGAACATGGCGGCGGCGCATCCCGGTACCCAGGCGAGCTGATACCAGTAGAAGAACGGGATGCCGGCCAACTCCGGCTCTCGACGCGTGTATGCGGGCACCCACAGCAGTGCCGCGACGGGTGCGGCGAGGCAGCCGCCGGCCGCGATCCGGCGTGCCGTACGGGCCCGTGCGGCGTCGGGCGGGGGGCGATCCCCGGTCATCGCGCCTCCTCCGGTTCGGTCGTCCGGGCCGCCGGTTCGCCGGCCCTGTGGAAGAGTTGCGCGGGCTCGCGTTTTGGTTGACAACCGATGTCGGGCGGATTTCCGCGAGGTTGCCCGACCGGTGCCGCGAACGTTTTCGGCCACGCCACTAAAGTCGGTACGCTCGCGGCAATCCGTGCCCGAGTGCGCTCGCACGCCGATCCGGACGGTGACGGATGACCGACGGGGCCATGACCGCGGCCGTTTTGATCGTCGTCGGCGGCGCCTCGCTACTGGCCGTGACCGCGCCGCGGCTGCACCGCAGTCACGAGCTGCCGTCGTTGGAGAACTGGGCGCTGGCCGATCGCGGCCTGGGCCCGGTCTGGACCTGGTTCCTGCTCGGCGGCACGATCTTCACCGCGTACACCTTCACCGCGGTACCGGGCCAGGTGTACGGGCGAGGCGCGTCCGCGTTCTTCGCCCTGCCGTACACGGTGATCGTCTGCCCGATGGCCTTCGTACTGCTCCCCCGGCTGTGGTCGGTGGCCCGTCGGCACGGCTACCTCACCGTGGGGGACTTCGTCCGGGGCCGCTACGGTTCACCGGCGCTGGCCCTGGTGGTCGCGCTGACCGGGATCCTGGCCACAATGCCCTACCTGGCGCTTCAGGTGCTCGGCATCCGCGCCGTGCTCGCCGCCGCCGGGCTGCATCCGCGCGGCGCGGCCGGCGACCTGAGCATGGTCGCGCTGTTCGCCGGGCTCGCGATCGCCACGTACCGGCACGGGTTACGTGCGCCGACGGTGATCTCGGCGCTGAAGGGGGTGGCCATCTTCGGCTCCGCCGCGGTGGCGGTCACGTTCGTGCTGCGCCGCTTCGGCGGGCCGGGTCCGATGTTCGAGGCCGCGGATCGGCGGCTCGCCGGGCGCGGGCCGGTCGACGCGTCGTTGGTGCTCGCCCCGCATCAGCAGGCCGGGTTCGCCACCCTGGCGCTCGGTTCGGCGCTGGCGCTGTTGATGTACCCGCACGTCCTGACCGCCGGGTTCGCCGCCGCCGGACCCGACACGCTGCGTCGGGTGTCGGTCGCGCTGCCCGCGTGGACGTCGGTGCTGGCGATGTTCGGCGTGCTCGGCATCGCGGCTCTGGCGATCGGCGTCGACGCGCCCTCGGGCACCGCCGAGGCGGCCGTACCGCTGCTGGTCGATCGGCTGCTGCCGGCCTTCCCGGCGGGCCTGGTGTTCGGCGCGATCATCGTCGGCGCGCTGGTGCCGGCGGCGGTGATGTCGATCGCCGCAGCGACCTCGTTCGTGCGCAACGTCTACGTCGAGTACTTCCATCCGACGGCCACTCCGAAGCGGCAGATGTGGGTTGCCCAACTGGTGTCGCTGATCGCGAAGCTGGGCGCGGTGGCGTTCGTCTTCGGGTTGCGCGACCAGGCCGCGATCAATCTGCAACTGCTGGGCGGGGTGTGGATCCTGCAGATCTTCCCGGCCGTGGTGATCGGACTGTTCACCCGGCGACTGCACCATCGGGCGCTGCTGGTGGGCTGGGCGGTGGGCATGCTGGCCGGTACGGTCGCGGTCGTGCGGGAGGGCTTCGTCTCGCTGATCCGGGTCGAACTGGGAGGTCACGGCGTGCAGATGTACGCGGGGCTCGCCGCGCTGCTGCTCAACCTGGCCGTCACCCTGGCCCTGACCGAGGTGTTCGACCGGCTCGGCGCGGCGCGCGGCACGGACACCACGGCCCTGCCGTCCCGGCTGACCGGCCGGGGCACCTCGGCGAAGGAGGCGAAAGGCTCGTGAAACGCCTGCGCCGCGAGGCCCACGCACCGCCGGAGCCGCGTACCGCGCCGGCGCAGCCCGCCCCGGGCCC